>CALBTS010000266.1 GCA_937968035.1 uncultured Methanomethylovorans sp. | reverse complement strand
CTGGAAGATGGTACAGTGACAATAAGGGACAGGGACAATATGCAGCAGGTAAGAGCGCCCGTTGATACAATAGATGATGTGCTTTATGAACTAGTATATAGAAACAAGAAATTTGAAACTGCAGGAAAGCCCTTGTAATACTTTCACTGTGCTTGCACATATTTAAAAATATAGGGGATCGTATAATGTTACACTCGACAAAAAGAATGTGACATGACAAACTATATCAAACACCCCCTTATACAATCGGATATGGTTGAGCAAAGGCTTTATCAGCTTGACCTTGCAGGTCGGGCCCTTTCCTCAACCACATTGATAGTGCTGCCCACCGGCCTTGGGAAAACCATAGTATCTTTACTTGTCATTGCAGCCAGGATGGAAAAATTCGGGGGTAAAGCCCTTGTACTGTCGCCCACGAAACCTCTTGTGGAGCAACATGCAGCTTTTTTCAAAAAGGTAATGAACATGCATGAAGAGCACATCATTACTTTTACCGGAAGTGTGGCTCCCGAAAAAAGAGCAGAGCTCTGGAAGAACGGAAAACTGATCGTTTCTACACCCCAGGTAATCGAGAACGACATAATTACAAAACGCATCAGTCTTGATGACGTCTGTCATATAACGTTCGATGAAGCCCATAGAGCAGTGGGTAACTACGCTTACACATACATAGCAGAGAAGTATTTTGAAAATGCAAAGAACCCTCATTGCCTCGGGATAACCGCAAGTCCCGGAAGCACTGACGAGAAAATAAGCGAGGTATGTGAAGCCCTGCACATAAGATCAGTTGCCGTGAAGACAGAATCGGATAGCGATGTTAGGCCATATATCCATAAGAAGGAGATAGAATGGATAAAGATCGATCTTCCGAAAGATATGACCGAGATCAAAGGATTGCTCGAAAAGGTGATGGAGGAAAGGTTCACAAAACTCACAGAACTTGGATTCCCTGTACACAATCCTAAGTTCGTTAATAAGAAAGAACTGTTGGGTATGCAGAAAAAACTCCAGGAAGAGCTTAGAGGTCTGCCTGACCCGTCGGTCTATGCAGCAATATCTGTCGTTGCCGAAATAATGAAGGTGAACCATGCCGTAGAGATAATTGAGACGCAGGGGATGGAATCCTTGCGCAAGTACATGGAAAGGCTGGAACACGAAGCATATTCAAAGAGCGGGAGCAAGGCTTCAAAAAGACTGGCCGAGGATCTCTACATGCGCCAGGCCATTCACCGGATAAAGGATACTGACACCGAACATCCGAAACTTGAGATGGTGAGGAACATCGTATCCAGACAGATAGCCGGGAGACCGGAGTCAAGAGTAATAGTTTTCACGAACTACAGGGATACTGCAGATATGGTCACAGCTTCTCTGGAAGCAATGGAAGATATCCACCCTGTGCGATTTGTAGGACAAAGCTCGAAATACAAAGATAAAGGTCTTACTCAGAAACAACAGGTTCAGATCATCGAGGACTTCAAAAAAGGCGTATATAATGTACTGGTGGCAACTTCTGTGGCAGAGGAAGGATTGGACATACCCTCGACAGACCTTGTTGTCTTTTATGAACCGATCCCTTCCGAAATAAGGAGCATACAGCGTAAGGGCAGAACAGCAAGAAAACATGCAGGCAGGGTCGTGGTACTCGTCACCAAAGGTACCAGGGATGAAGGTTATTACTGGAGCAGCCTGTCCAAGGAACGCCGGATGCAGAGCAATATGAAGGAGTTGCAGGAGATCATGCCTGCAAATGCCACTACTTTGGAACAATATGTCCAACCACAGGTAGAAAAAGACCAGAAGAACTTATCTGAATTTGGAAATGAAGGCATCAGGGTTGTTATAGATCACCGGGAAGTGCGCAGCCAGGTTGCCAGGGAACTTGAAAAGCTTGGGATGGATATCGATGTCAAGACCCTGGAAGTAGGAGATTATGTGATCAGCGAAAGGATCGCTATCGAAAGAAAGAGCGCAGAGGATTTTGTAAGTTCTCTCCTGAACAACACTTTGTTCGAACAGATCTCCAATATCTCACGCTCCTATCAAAAGCCTGTCCTGTTGATAGAGGGAGAGGGCTTGTTCTCAGCACGTCAGATAAACCCCAGGTCGATACATGGAACTCTGGCCTCCATAGGAATAGACTTTGGGGTATCCATATTCTACACAAGGGATGCTGAAGATAGTGCTATGCTCATCCAGACCCTTGCAAAAAGGGAACAATCTGATGAACAGAGGGAAATCAAAGTTCATGGAAAAAAGGCATCCCAGATGTTATCAGAACAGCAGGAATACATAGTTTCTGCCATAAACGATATCGGACCGAAAGCGGCGAAAACCCTTCTTAAGCATTTCGGAAGCGTGGAGAATGTGATGAAAGCAGAATACGAAGAGCTGATAAAGGTCCAAAACATTGGACCCAAGACCGCTTCCAGGATAAGGGAAGTAGTGTCAGGGGACTATAAAGGATAAGCTGTAGCTTGATATTTATCCCCTTTACCAGGACTACTTCTTCAGCCTGTCTATTAGATCCAGGCTCTGTCCAATAAGTTCGAGGAACTCTTTTATCCTGCGAGGGTCCTGCTCCTGCTGCATGGAGTGAGCAAGCATAATGGTTTTTTTGATCAGCATATCTTCCAGTTCCTGTAAAGAACTTGAAGGAACAGACTTTGATCGTTCTGGAACTTCTGGGCCCGTAGGAGTTATTTTATTGACACCTGCAGGCAGACCACCCGAAGAAGGGACCACATTTACTGAGGAGGGAAGTTGTTCTTTATCTTCGGTATTGGCAGAAAACTCAGAAGAAAGGGCCTTCTTTTTTTCCGGGAATTTTTCCTGTGCCTGAGCAGAAGGTTTTTGTCCTGTATCACAGACCGGGCAGATCACATTGCCTTTATATCTGAACAATGGAGCCCCGCATTCTGTACAGTGCTGTGCCAGCATGGTACCACCTATCTCAAGCATCCGTGAGATCTTGCTTATTGATTCTTCATCCTTTTGACTCATGTATTCCTCCGTTACGTTAACGATATATTACCAATGAAAGTCTTTTTATACCATATAATGGTTTAGTTGTAACTTGATTATCTTATTTTAGTGATAAGTCATCTGAAGGTGATTTGTATGGCAAATGATTTTAAAGATGTTATAAACCAGTGTATACAGATATTAGAGCAGATCGCAAATGACAGTTCTGTTCCAAGGAATATAAGGCGTTCTGCAAGTGATGTGCTGACCACACTGAAAAATGAGGGGGAGCCTCTGTTCATGAGGACAACGGCAAGCATTTCTATCCTGGAAGATATCAGCAATGATCCAAACATCCCATTACACACCCGTACTCTGATATGGAATGTTGCAAGTCAGCTTGAAACCATTCCTGTAGATGATTAATACTTCCTTTTAAGGGAATATGGATGTTATCCTGTAAGGAATACATCCTCTTAAAACCATTTCTGAATTTATGTTTTGTAGGCTTCGGATGATCGGGGCCCTTTAAGAAGAAATATTTACTGAAATAACACCCTTATAGTTGCAATTATAACTAATAAGTGATCGGAACTGGATCCGAAAGAAGGGACCATGATAAAAAATATCATCGAACATATCAGAGAAGAGCTGGAAGAAAAAGACAAAGCCCGAGAGCAGGGTATAACGCTGTCAAGGGAAGTAGTGCGCAATTGCAGAGTAGCGATGCAGCACGTCCATAAGATGGAACTTGAACGGGCATATTCCATGATCCAAACTGCAAGAGAAAACGTAGAAAAAATGATATCAGTTCTTGAGGATCAGCCTGATCTATATTATACAGGTTTTGTGGAACATGCCCAGCAGGAATTTACAGAATGCAGCGTCATATATGCACTTGTTTCTGGAAAAGGCATCCCTCAGCCTGAAGAATTGAAAGTTGAACCTGTGGCATACCTCAATGGGTTGGGAGATGTCGGAGGAGAGATAAAAAGACATATACTCGATCTGATACGCAATGGGATGCTGGACGACGGGGAAAGATATCTGAACATCATGGAAGAATTATACACAGGTTTGATGTTATTCGATTATCCGGATGCTATGACACATGGACTGCGGGCAAAGACAGACAGATTGCGGCTGCTACTGGAGATAGCACGAGGGGAACTCACAGCAGCGGTCAGACAACAAAAACTTGAAATGGCTATGCAAGCGCTTGAAAATCAATTCTTATCTCGTAAATAAACAAATAAATAATATTGCACCGAATTAACCATCATCTTAGAGGACATCACTATGAGATTCAACCCTGAAGATATCAAAACAGCCGCTAAAGAAGACTTTGATGCTGCGTGGAACAATGGCAGACAATATGTGAAAAGATCAAACATCAACCAGGGATACCCACACATGGAGCTTAACTATGGCAAAGTGCATCCCGTCTACGAGACCATATCCCGCCTGAGAGAAGCGTATCTGCGTATGGGCTTTCACGAGATGATGAATCCTCTTATAGTCGATGAGAAAGAAGTACACAAACAATTCGGGCATGAAGCACTTGCAGTCCTTGACAGATGTTTCTATTTAGGAGGACTGCCCAGGCCCAACGTAGGCATATCCGATGAACGGATCGCCATGATCAAAGGAATGATCGGGGATATTGGCGAGGAAGGCATCGAAAAGATCAGGAAGATACTTCATTCTTATAAGAAAGGCGATATTGAAGGAGATGACCTGGTACCTGAAATGTCAATGGAACTGGGTGTTTCTGACTCGCTTATAGTGGAAATGATAGACCAGGTTTTCCCTGAGTTCAAGGAATTGGCACCTGTATGTGGCCGAAAGACATTGCGTAGCCATATGACCTCCGGATGGTTCATAAGTCTGTCAGGCATGCTGGAACGTGCTGAACCCCCTTTTAATTTATTCTCCATAGACCGCTGTTTCAGAAGAGAACAGGCCGAAGACGCTGCCCGTCTCATGACATATTATTCAGCTTCATGCGTCATCATGGACGAGGATGTAACGGTAGATCATGGAAAAGCGGTTGCTCAAGGTCTTCTGGCACAATTCGGCTTTGAAAAGTTCAGGTTCAGACCTGATGAAAAGAGAAGCAAGTACTATGTACCTGATACGCAGATAGAGGTATTTGCATATCACCCAAAGCTGGTGGGTTCAAAGACAAAATACTCTGATGGCTGGGTCGAAATAGCTACCTTCGGAATATATTCACCTACCGCACTTGCAGAGTATGAGATACCCTATCCTGTTATGAACCTGGGCCTTGGAGTGGAAAGACTTGCCATGATCCTGTATGGTGCCATGGACTTACGTGCCCTTACATATCCTCAGATACCACAGTACTCTCCATGGAACATGCAGGACAGTGAACTTGCAAAGATGATCTATGTGGAAAAAACGCCTGTTACCCCTGAAGGAGAACAGATACTTGCTGCTATAGTAAAACAATGCGAATTACATGGTTCCGAACCCAGTCCCTGTGAGTTCCCTGCATGGGAAGGCACGGTCTATGGCAGAAAAACGAAAGTATCGGTCGTGGAACCTGAAGAGGACACTAAGCTATGTGGTCCGGCAGCTTTCAATGAAGTGCTGGCATTTAAGAGCGATATTCTGGGACTGCCCAATAATAAGAAGTGGGAAGAGGCTTTTGAAAATGATTCCGCAAGGACTGGCATAAGGTTCATAGATGCCTTTGCCGCCCAATCAGCGTGGGAGATCGAAGAAGCTGCAAAGAATGGAGAAAAACTGGTGGAAACGAGAGTCAGGATAGTAAAAGTGCCTTCAGAGATCAATGTAAGGATCAAGCCCCTGGCTCAGCGTTACATCACCAGCAATAATATGAAAATAGACATACGTGGACCAGTATTCACAACTGTAAGGGCAGAGATCGAATGATCCTGCCTGTTGACCCTTGATCCAAAAGAAAACTAGGAAGCCAAAGCCCCAAAATACAACTTACTTTACCTTGCATCAAAGAAGGGCATTTCCTCCGCATCTACCTTAGCAGCCTTACACATCTGATTGCAGGTAACACGGCGCACCCTTGCTATGAACCTGGGTTCAAGCTGTATACGCAACATGGTCATTTCGCGTTCCTCATAATAGATATCATTGCTTTGGACCATTCTGTGAGTGATCACCTGATGCCTGAGCACTTTTGCTACGATACCCATAGTGCCTCCGCGCAGATCGTCCGGACTTACATGAGTGACGAATATGAAGTCGCCTATATTGGCTTTGTAAGCTGCGAAGAAATTGTTCGGACTGCGTACTTCAATGGTAAGGGGATGGCGATTCCGTAGCTCGGAAATCACACGCTCGGACATACCTGTTAATGCAATGTACTCCATGCTATCACCCATACATGGGGAACTCTTTCCTCGGTGCAGGCTGCTGCTCGGTTGATTTTACATCCTCTGCAAGCCGCTGCATCTCGATCTCTATCTTCTCCGCCTGTTCGATCAGGCTTTCTGTATTCACTGAGAAATCGTAGAGCAGATTTAAGACATCTATCACCACTGCTGCTGCTCGTGGATCCGGATTTTGGCTTTGGGTGGCTCCCAAAAGGCTTATGGCCGGTATTTCCCTGACCAGGCACTCTGCCATAATACTCCCTGATATACCGGAAATGGTACCCATCTGGAACACTTCCACTTTATCCTTTATCCGTTCAAGCATTTCTGGTGTTGTAGCCGCACCAAACACTTTGCGCTCTTCGGACATTGTAGCTATACCTGCGATGGAAACTATTTCCTTTACGTTGATCCCCTTTGCCCAGTCCAGTAATGCTCTGCTGATATCATACGATACTACCGGATTAATGGGTATATCTGAAACGACCATCACAAGATTGCGCTCCTCGCTCTCGTATATCCTGACAGGCATGTTGATGAGACCTTCGTAAAGCACAGCTATCGGAGGGAAATGTCTTGAATCGATTGACCCCACATAGGTCATCTTGAGTTCATCTATGATCTGCTGGCTTGCGATATTCCCCACCAGACCTATTCCCGGAAAACCCTCTATTAGCACTGGGTTCTCTGATGTGATGGGTTTGGTTACTATTTTCACGTTCTTGTCATCATAATCTGTGTCTGCCAAAAGATCACCTGTTTCTAACTAACACTTATTTAATCGCTGATATTTTATACTGATCATGATAGATAAGAGCATCGTTCATAAAAATTAAGGAAGGGTAACATGGAAAAACCAATAATGTACCTTGAAAGCACAGGCAAGGAGAATACACAGCTGGTCATTGATGCTGCTATCAAAAGGGCTGAAGAGCTGGGGATCAGCCAGATAGTAGTGTCAAGCACCACTGGATATACGGCACTGGAAATGGCAAAAGCTGCAAAAGGAAAAAAGCTGAAGATAGTTTGTGTGAGCTATCAGTATGGGGTCAAAGAAGATGGAAAATGGGAAATGGAGATCGATACTTTACAGGAATTACAAAATATGGGAGTAGAGGTTGTTACGCAGTCTCACCTGTTCTCAGGAATAGAAAGAGCCATCTCTAACAAACTGGGAGGAACAAGCAGAATAGACGTGATATCGAACACTTTGAGGTCATTGTTCGGCCAGGGATTCAAAGTGGTCGTGGAAATAACAATGATGGCAGCTGACTCCGGTAAGATCCCTGTGATCCCTGGAACAGAGGTTATTGCAATTGCAGGTACAGGCCACGGCGCAGATGTAGCTGTTGTGATAAAGCCCTCGCATTCACAGAGATTCTTCGACGCTCAGATAAGAGAGATAATTGCCATGCCAAGAGTGAGGCAATAAGCCAGAAGATCTTTACTGGCTTTCTTCTTCTATTTCGTTATCTTCTGAATTTAGATCACTCTGATGCTTTGCATTATGAGATACCACTGCATCCATGGTTCTGTTGTGAAGATCCAGTGCAGACTTGAGAAAAAATGCTGTGATCGCAACAAAGACTGCAAAAATAATGATAGCAGCCAGAAACACGATTATAAGGTCCATAAGATCTTTTAGAAAAAGAAAAGGAAGTACCTGTGAGTACTTCACTGGGGTTTTTCATACAGCTTTGTCTTCTGGAACTGCTTGCCTCCCTTCTTGGAGTGGGGCTGCCTGAAAACGCTGTCGTTAGCTTTCTCAATTTCACGTGCTTCGATCGCCAGCTGTGCTGCAGCTCTCATCATTTCATGTCCTGCTGCAGTTGTAAGAGCTACCTGTTCAAGTTCCTTCATCATGAAGCATGCGGGGAAGTTGATCTTTGCGACCATGTCAGCCATGTGGAGTGCTGCAAGACCTTTTGCCTTTGCATAGGGGTTGTTGAAGTGAGCTCTTTCGATACATACCTCTGGCTTCGCAAGAATGTGAGGCAACTGGATAGGTTCACCTGCATCGACCAGAGCTGCGACCTTGTCCAGCTCTTCCTGGATGAGCCTTACAACACCGCATGTTGAAAGGACTTTCATTGCATCGGAGTTGAAGGATGCCATTTCCACTGGGTCAAGGAACTCTGTCTTTGCACCGATAAGCGGGTCTACGGTCATAATGATATAACCGAAACCTGCCTGTTGAAGAGCCTCACGGTCCTCTTTCTTGGTTGGACCATCTGAAATGATTATGCATGGAACGTCTTTGTAAAGTTCACGTGCTGCAGTTGGGCCGGGTGCACTGGAGTTGGGGCTGATCATAACATAGAAATCTGCTTCCATTTTCTTGAAATCAGCTGTTGCAGCTGCTTCATCTTTTCCCATCTTGGGACCTGTACCGAATACACGAACAGTGATCCCTTCTCTTGCTGCAATCTCATCCTGGACCAGGTCCACTACCTGGCTCATACCTAAGTTACCTAGCTTAATGATTCCAATCTTGGCCATGTAAAATCACAGTACAGCAATAGTGCAGTGTAGCATATATTACTTTTGGAAAGCAAAATACCCCTAAGCAGGGTTATCAGGAGCTTATAGCAGCTTACATGAATCTATCCGAAAAGGTTAAAAGCAATGTCATTTATTTCACATCAGCCTGTTCCATAAGCCCCATTTACAATCTTTAATCCTAGGTTGATCAAGTGAGTTATACAAGTGATCTTTCTGAGAGAAGTAATAGTAGTAAGAAACTGATAGTTTTTGATATGGACAGCACGTTGATCGATGCTGAAACTATCGATGAGCTTGCTAAGGCGGCGGGAGTTGGCCAAGAGGTATCAGCAATAACCGAAAGAGCAATGAAAGGAGAAATAAATTTCTCCCAGGCACTTACTGAAAGGGTAAGACTTCTAAATGGATTGAAGTTAGAAGATGCAATAAAGGCTCTGGAAAAGATGCCTCTGATGCCAGGTGCCAAAGAACTGGTCAGTTTCGTGAAATCCAGAGGATATGCAACTGCAATGGTATCCGGGGGATTCACACTATCTTCGGAAAGAGTGGGAAAACTACTTGGGATAGACCACGTAGTATCCAATGAACTGATAGTAAAAGATGGCATCATCACGGGTGAAGTGATAGGATCTCTTACTGCACAGAACTCAAAGGAACTGGTGCTTGAAGAAATTGCAGCTCAGCACGGGATCGCACCTGAAGATTGCATAGTCGTAGGTGACGGAGCAAATGATATATGTATCTTCAAAAGAGCAAGATATGCTATAGCATTCAATTCTAAACCAATACTACGACAACATGCAGATGTTGTGATAATAGAGAAGAACCTCAAAGCTGTGATTCCAGTTATCGAATCTTTCGATCTGGATCAGCGGTGTGTATCGTGCATTAGAAATGCATGAAATGCCGGCTTCAATGCCGGAGAGGGAGGATTAACAAGCGATGTTGAAAGAACTGAACGAGAAGAAGACAGAACTGAAAAGACTGTCCGAGGAATACAAGACACAGCGCAACGAACTCAATGCCGAGGCAAGCAAGCTTGCTGCAAAACGCAATGAGCTCAACAAGAAGACAAAAGACCTTATCAATGAGGCTCAGAACCATAAGAACCTTCGTGATGAGAACAATGTGAAGGTTAAAGAGCACAAGGACCTAAGGGATGAGATCAACAATAGGGCCAATGAGATCTATGCCCAGATAGACACTATACGCGGAGAGAATAACCTTACAGGCCCATCCATCAAGGACATCCGTAAAGATATCGATCGTCTGGAATTTGCACAGCAGACAGAAGTCCTGAGCACAAGTAAGGAAAGAGAACTTGTAAACAAGATCACTGAGCTACGCAAGATATATAATGCAAAAAAGCAGCAGCTTGAAAGTAACCAGGAACTGAAGGAACTGCTCACAAAAGCACAGGATATAAGGGACGAAGCTTCAAAGGAGCACACATTGCTTTCTGAGTATGCACAGAAGGCGCAGGAATATCATGACCTTATGATAGCCACCTTTAAAGAAGCTGACAAGATACGTGCAGAATCCGATGCCGCTCACAAGGAATTCGTAAAGTTCCAGGAAAGTGCAGATGAGAAGCACAAGAAGTTCATCGCTGCCCAGAAAGAGATAAGGGACATTGATAAAGAGGTCCGCAAGCTCAAGAAGGGAGAAACTGAAGGCAGAAGAGAAGTATCCAAGGCCGATATGCGCAAGGATGCCGAAGACATCTTTGATAAGTTCAAGGCTGGAGAAAAGCTCACCACAGAAAACCTCATGGCGCTTCAGAGATCTGGACTGTTATAAAAAAGAAACTAATAAGGGTGATTTCACCCTTAAATTTCAATTTTGTTCTTCTTGCTCATTTAAACCCAGACGGATACGTCTGAATTCGGAATTGCGCATCAAGCATTTACCACCTGTGAAGGTAGGGTCTTCAGTGATCTTTTTCCATATGGTTTTAAGGTTATCATTATGTATATTGCCATAACTTAAAGGCAGGCAGGAACATGGCCATACGTTCCCTTCGGGTGTTATATGCAGCCATTTCCGCCCGGCAAAGCAACCCATTTTTCCTACCACTTGAGGTATAGGAAATATCCTGGGACCAGCGCTCATAGAGGCATAGGACACAAAGTCATCGAATTTTTTGCGGTCTTCAACAGAGAGCACCTCGTTAGTATGGTCAAGCCACCTGCCAGTCGGAACTATCTCAAAGAAGGAGATCTCGTGTACACCTGCTTCGCGAGCCAATTGATAGAAATCGTCCAGTTCATGTATGTTCCTCGGAGAGATGACCACATAGATATTCACAAACAGACCAGCCTCTACTCCGTTGCGTATTGCCGACATGGCATCTCTGAAGACACCGGAACGGCCACGCATAAGGTCATGACCCTCTTCATGTGCACTGTCCAGGCTCACACTAAGCATGTATAGGCCAGCCTCTTTGAGACTTTGTGCCTTTTCTACAGTTAGGCCAACTCCAGAAGTGAACAGACCGGGAATAGCACGCTCCTGGTCGACATGAGATATCAGCTCTTCCAGACCCGCATAAAGTAAGGGCTCTCCTCCATCGAAAATAATTAAAGTAGTACCTACCTCCTGTGCCTGATCGATGATAGACCTCACAATATTTGGCTCCAGCTTTGCACGATTCTTTGTATCAGGCAATGCACAGTGAAGGCATTTATTGGGACAATCCTCTGTGATCGAAATGGTCAGTTGCTCTGGTATATACTTACCTCTCATATTACCCATCTGGCTGGATACCAGCCTATCAAAGGGTTTGCTGGGTATTGGAGGCATCCAAGTGGAATAAATAAGTCTATCAGCCTCCACTACAGAAGGCTTCGTACCATCGAACATCTGCATCAGGTCTTTTACCATAGAGTTGAAAATAGGAGATACTAAACCTTCTGTATTCATCTTTACTAAACCATTCTGGACCGTTGCATAGACCTTAAAAAGGGGATTCCTGTAAAAATAATACTTATCCATAACCACTGTTCACTTCCTTCTCAATGCTGCCCTGTAGGTAAGCAATGAAGATGGCTTTTTCCTGAGCATGAACATAGCTGCATGTATTGCCTTATTTAAGGGCTTACCTTGAATGAAAGAAAGATCCTCACCCTCAAAGACCTGCATCATTGCATCTATTTCCTTATCAGTCATCTTACGCAGGGTCTCAAGGGCGATACGACCCAGATAGTACTCGTTCCTGTACTCCTGGTTCCAGCGTTTTCTGTACTCTGACAGGAACCTGGCAGAAACATCATTCTTTGCAATGGCATCTGCTGCCACGTCACCACACATCTGGCCAGCATGCATCCCATATCCTATGCCTGACTGGGCAGCAGAGCCTCCAGTGACCATAACTCCTTCACCTACTATATCTGCGGGAATGGCAGCTATGGGGTCTCCACCCACTGACTTTTTAATAAAGGACAGTTCTTCCAAGCCTTTTATTTTCTTGAAATTCTCCACCCAGGTATCAAAGAAAGATGAGACATCCGTACCATGCCTGCGTACATATACTCCCAGAGTTGCGCGATCACCGCCACATGGTGAATATGTTGATTTCCATCCAGGGGCATGGTTTCCTACATAATATTCGAACATGTCAGGTTCTCCCAGACCTGGAGCCTCCACCTCGGCTTCCATAGACCATGCTATATCACGAGGATATTTGATGGGTTTCATACCCAAAAGCCCTGCAATTCTGGAATTTATACCATCTGAGATTATGACTATCTTAGACTTCAGCATTCCTTCATTGGTACTTATGGAAAAGATGCCTTCATTACGGATAACATTTAAAGCTTCTACTCCTGTGCGAATGTCAACTCCGGCCTTAATCACCTGCTGTGCATAGTATTCATCAAACTTTCTGCGATCCAGGAAATACGCCGGGCTTTCTACAACAACCTTGTCACCGGAAGGAGCTACTATATGTGCACCTTTGAGATTCTTTATCACATAGCTCTGGTCAACAGTCTCACCTGTCTTGTCGAACATCCCTTTAAAGAAAGTGTTTGCAGGATGGGTGGGATTTCCAATTGCCTCTTTCCTGTCGATCAGAATGACATTTGTACCCTTTAATGCAGCATTACGGGCGGCCATGAGACCTGCCGGAGAGGCACCAATTACTACAATATCTGCATCCATGATCATTACCTTACCATATTATTGAAGCGTAAGTGGTTGATAATACCAGCAGAAGCACATCAACTATAAGTGAACCGAACATGATGCCTCTGTAACGTGAACCCTGAAGGAAGAGACGTCCACCTCTTTGAGGAGTTGGATCCTTGATGAAATCAAATGATTGTGACAACATCCATATACCCGCAAGGATGGCACCAGTAAAAAACACTGGACCAAGATGAGCAGTGATGCCTATTGCAATGGAGGCAAAAACCCCTACGACCCACATGACCGTCACGAATCTGGATGTGGCAGGCACACCAAATGTTACAGGAAAAGTGGGCGCACCACGTGCACGGTCTCCTTCTACATCCCTTGCCACACCTGAGAGCGTGAAGCCCCAGTCAGTGAAACACATCATGAGACCCAGGAAAATAGCAGGAAGAGGTAAAATAGCACCGTAATCAGGCTGTTTAAGTATTCCTGCGGGATCAAAGGCCAGCCATACACCAATGGGTACAAGTCCATAAGCTATGCCTACGGGAATGAAACTTAGGAAAGTGGTTCTTTTGGCCACACTTGAATATATACTGATGGTTAGCACTGCTACAATGAGCACAACGAATGATTCTGGATTGAGGATCAATGCAGCTGCTGATGCTATCACTCCCAGAAATATGGCGTATTTCAGAGCCTTTTGTTTACTGAGTTGTCTGGATGGAAGGGGCCTATTTGGAAGGTTTATAGAGTCAATATCCACATCACAGCAGTCATTATACACGTAGGAGCTCGTAATGGCTGCGTAGCCCCCTATTACTGCAATGATAAATGGGAAAAGGGGAGGCAGAGAACCTGTTGCCAGATAGGAGGCCAGCAATGCACTTGCTGCCGGCAAGGCAAGGTCCATATCTGCAATTTCCGGTCTTAGCAATTCAATGAAAGGATGGGTAGTCTTTGAATCTGAGATTGAAACCAATTAAATCACCGCAACAAGAACTATTTTGGGGATCCTTACCATTTTTAGTTAATGAGAATATTAGATAATAGTTGCTACCTGTTTCAATTCCTCTACGAGGGGATGTTCAAACCTTTCTGCGATCATGAAAGTGAATTCTACATGAGGATTTAATCCAATAAGTTCAAGGACATTCATATATGCTTCTTCAAGGGATTCATAGTCAGGAATGTGAACTGATTCGGTATTGAATGGGTATATCTCAGAGAGCTCCTGAGGAAATGCACCAAATGGTGGTCTGAATATGAGCACATGATCGAACTCGGAGTCGATACGTGTAGGTGAAGCTCTGATCAAAGCTTTACCTTTAAGTGAGAAACGGCCTAATCTGCGGGAGAATCTCAGAACTTCAGGACGCTTGGATGACTCAGGTCCACAGTAAAAAAATGTGGACTTGGATGCAGGATCGTGCTGTTCCAGCCAATAGGAAGACTTATACATCTGCTTCAAGGCTGAAAGCAATCTAGGATGCGCACGACATCTTTGTTCAACAAGTTCCAGCAAGTTTCCTTCTTTAATGGATTGTTTTACATGGCGTATTTCTTCAAATGTTACATAGAGATTATGCCGGGCTAAAAGGTCCTGACAATTAGATGCTTTTTTGAGTTGTTCGGCCGTATGAGATACACATACAGGACAGGAACATGGAAGATATTGAAGTTGGTCAACATGATATGTGCCTGTGGTAGTGATGTATCTCCTGTCCTTAGCATAAAGGGCATAAGCTGCTGAATCGAACAGATCGCATCCAAGAGATACTGCAAGAGCGAACATCATGGGATGCCCTGCGCCAAACAGATGAACGGGAGCAGAAGGGTCCAATCCTTTTTTGGCAGCAATGATGACATCAACCAGATCTGCATAGCGGTATGTTTCCATGAGAGGTACGACCGCCCCAAATGGATACACGTCAAAGCCCACTTCTGAGAGAGTATGTGCACATTGTTCACGCAGGTCCAGATAACTTGAACCTTGGACCGGGCCAGCGAGTAACATGTCACCATTGGCCAGTTCTCTCGCTGCCTTAAGGCGTTGGACAGTAGTCTCAAGTTCAGCTTCTGCCTGCTCTCTTGTGACATTGGGAGGGGTGGGAATATCCAGAGGAACAATTATGTCCGAGCCAATCTTCTGCTGGAACTCCACAATTTGCTCGTTGCTCACTTCTACCTCACCATACACTGATAATTGGAAGGATCCCGAATCTGTCATAATAGGACCATCGAAATCCAGCAGGGAATGCAGACCATCCTTTAGAGCTTTCTCACGCAGCTCTTCCTTGCGATAGATGATATAAGAATTGGTGATGAGCATTTGAGCCCCGAAATCTCGCATTTCTGAAGGCTTAATGGTCTGGATATTGGGATTGATAACAGGCATAACAGTAGGAGTTTCCACTACACCATGGGCAGTGGTGAGTTTACCTAT
>CALBTS010000265.1 GCA_937968035.1 uncultured Methanomethylovorans sp. | reverse complement strand
CCACCGAGATCTACACTCTTTCCCTACACGACGCTCTTCCGATCTATCATATTGTATTGTACAGGAATTCTAAGGGAATAATGATCCCCTCCTTTCTTGGTGTATTCTTGGATTCTCTGGCTCCACTTGTCACTGAACTAATTATTTTCGGTCATGAAGCAAAAGATGCTGAAAAACAAACTTGCGATTACTGCCTCAAATGCGAAAACATACAATGGATAAACCTGGGCCATAAGACTCCATTCTGGGATAGAGTCTTATTTCCGGGAAAGAGCTTAAACAAAATTAAAAAAAGTATTACGGTATGTGATTCTATTCTTGTAAGGGCTCCAAGTCCCCTTGCTCCTTATTTCTATTTAAAGTATAAGAATAAGGCAAGGATCGTCTATATGATGGTTGGTGATTATATTGAGGGACTGAAAGCTGAGACGCAACGACTGCATCGTAGAATTCCGATTTATATTTTGACTTATTTGAATGAATATTTACAGAATAAGGCAATAAGAAGCTGCGTGACCTTTGTGAACAGTCGGCTATTATTCAAAAAATATAAAAATTTGACAAATGACTTATTCGAAATAAGGACAACTACATTGACTTTGTCGGACTTTTATTTTAGAAATGATAGTTTTGGAGAAAATTCCGGACCCATTAATTTACTGTTTACTGGTAGAATTAGTCTCTCAAAGGGTGTTTTGGAAATTATCAGGGCTGCAGAAGCCTTGATTTCAACAGACAAAGATATTTTTGTACATTATGCGGGGTGGGAGGATAATCAAGATCGACCAGTTGAAGGAGAAATTAAGAAGGAAGCAGTAAGGCTGGGTATAGAGAAAAGAGTTTTTTTTCATGGTAAGAAAAGTGTCGGGCCTGATTTATTTAATATGTATCGAGGAGCACAGATCTATATTCTTCCATCACAATCAGATTTTGAGGGATTTCCAAGAACAATTTGGGAAGCCATGGCGAATTGTACACCGGTATTAACGACCAGGGTGGGTTCAATCCCGCATTTTCTTGAGAACGAGAAGCATGCATTAATTGTGGAACCTCGAAACATTGAGACGCTTGTCTCTGCACTGAAAAGATTAATTGAGAACGAACAGTTGCGTAGATATCTAATTGCTAACGCATATGATTATGTTAAGGATATAACGCTGGAAGTTCAATCTGGAATTATGATCAAAAAACTAAAGGCATTAACGAATGACTAAATTCCTTCGTTTGGTAAGATATGATTGGCCTCTTCAGTTCATATTATTAATTACTAATTTTCTTCCAGATAATGTCATTTTCATCAGGCTAAGAGGATTTCTTGCAAGACCTTTCTTCAAAAAATGTGGAAAGAAGTTGGGTATAGGTAGACACGTTACAATTTATAACCCATCGCAGGTCGAAATTGGACAGTGGGTCTATATTGCTTATGGTTGCTGGTTCTCAGCAGGTATGGGGGTTATAATAGAGGATGAAGTGATGTTTGGCCCTTATAATGTAATAGCCACATCAAATCATACCAAACTGAATAATTCGTATCGGTTCGGAGCAGCAGTAGGCAATACTGTTATTTTTAAGAAGGGATGTTGGATAGGAGCACATTGTACGGTTTTACCAGGTTCGATTGTTGGAGAAGGATCTGTAATCGGGGCTAATACTGTTGTTGTTGGAGATATTCCAGCTGATTGTAAGGTTGTGGGGAATGTTGGTGTTGTTAAAAGCAAGACAGATAGATAAACTGCTAATTACCAAGACTTAAATTTGGATTGTATAAGAAGAAGTAAATCAATTTACTCTTCATCAGCATTGGCAAGGATAATATGATTTAGTATGTCAGGATTAGGAAAGGTAGAGCTATCTTTATATAGTTGGATGTCACATCATAACATGCTGATATCCTCCGCCAGATTGTTTTGTAAAGTAAACGGCATCGAATTAAAAGTTAGTTTCGACCATAAAGAGAATTTATATCATGGATTAACTCTAAAACTAAATGGGTTCAATTGCTTTCTGGATTATCAAGATAGTCCTGAATATTTAATGAATCCGGATAAATATGATCTGTATTTCAAGAGGTCATTAATTGTTGGCAATGAAAACGCTTCTTTTAAGAATGTTTTACCATTGGGAATGCAGGTAAATTATAATTATCAATTGCCTCTAAATCTGTTTTGTAAAGGAGTTTGGAGTAAAAAAAATAAAATTGAGGTATTTAGAACGTTGGATATCTTTGGTTTTACAAATCAATCGCATCAAGCACGTAACTATAAACGAGTAGTAAATTCTAAGATTGACGATAATGGCGGAATCGTAATATACCTTACTCGACTGTGGAATCTGAATAATTATCATGCAAGAGAAGAAATTGAGAGAAGAACTAGAATGAATAATTATAGAGTTGAAACCTGTAAGCTATTGAAAGATCATTTTCCTAATGGAAATATAGGAATTTTTCGGGATAAGATGTCAGAAAAGGTTGTTGGGGAAGATTTATTAGTAGATACGAAAATCACTACGGCGCGAAATTATTTGACATTACTTAAGACAAGTGATATCGGCATTGCTGACGATGGGTTAAAAGATACCTTGGGATGGAAAATTGGTGAGTATACTTTAAACAATCTGGCTATTGTCACAACTCCAATTAATGTAGTTGTTCCTGGATTCTATAATAATCAACACTATATAGAGACTAACAATCGCATTGATTCTAAGGGTGTTATTGATATCATATATGAACTTTTAAAGGGGAAAGCATATCTTGAAATGAAGCTGAAAAACTATGTATTTTCCAGGCAGAACATGCATCCTTATAACTATTTTCAAAATATTATATTGCAAATTGTGGAAAGATCACGCCTTTGACTTCATTGTTTATTAGGACATGCAATTTAATTGTAATAATATATTCAATGGGGTGAAGAGGCAATCGATTTTATTAATGAAGCACTGAAATGAGCCATTATCTTATATTTTTTCACGCAGTAAGGAATATTTAGTCGACCCTTAATAAGTGCCTATATTGTTGATAACTAATGATATAAGTTAATA
>CALBTS010000264.1 GCA_937968035.1 uncultured Methanomethylovorans sp. | reverse complement strand
GCCCTCCCTTTGACCACAGGCCTACAGTCCTTTCTATGAATGCCTGCATCTGAAATGGGACCATCTCAAAACGAGTATAGGGCCCTTATAGTACCCTTACTCAGCAAAGGCCTAGATCCTTCTTTTCGTTAATTCCAAGGTTTGCAGTCATCCCCACTAAAAGTACAGCTAAAAAACAGTATTTTTGAACAGATCTCCTCGTTTATCGGTGTAAATTCGTCGAATAAGAAAGAGCGATTACTCGCTCTCCCTCTTCTAAGAACCGTACGTGCGACTTTCATCGCATATGGCTCAAGCATTATATAACCCTTTCTGTATCAGGCAGCTGTTAAACTTTCCGTGTTAGTTACCCTAACAACACCTGTTTCTGCTTTCTCAGATAGTTTGTTCTCCATTTGAAATATTCTCTGTCTAAGTAGGGGTTCTTATCCATTTTTATACATGGATGTCTTATAATCTTCGTATCCGCGAAAGATTTAAGTTTAAGCCCCTCTGCAGAGAATACCCAACTCCTTGACCCTATCCTGTGCCATTTTTGCGAGGGAAAATATTACATACCGATGATGTTCTAAAAAAGGAAGATTATTGCCGTAATAGATAGACAAGATCAAAGAACCCTAATATTCTTAGTATAACTCTTTGATTTTCTTCATAATTTTGCATGCTTGACATTGCAGCAACAGTAGCCGAAATTTGTTTTTGAGTTTTACTTTATCGCATCAAATAGTGTAATTATATGTGCAATTATTTATTATTAAAGTTTGTAGTTTTAAGAATAACAACTAAAAAGTAGTTATTAAAATAACTATAAATATGTGTAGCTCACATAGAATAGTATCCTGATAAAAGTTGAAACAACCAAGAGGTATCGTTATAAAAAGCACATTTGAAAAGCTTGGGATCTTCATCGAGGACAATTCAGTGGCTATAGCGCTTATTGCACTGCTGTTAATAGTCATCGCTCTGCAGGGAGCTCAACTCATTGAAATGAAATCAAAGACTGAAACATTCGTGAATGAGAACTCCGAGCGATATCAAGATTATGACCACCTCTATCAAAATCTATTCGGCACCCAGGCCATAGTTGTGATGATTGAGGGAAAAGACCTCACAAATAAGGAACTCCTCAAAGCTCTGGACAGGACCCATCAGTCGGCTCAGGGAATACCAGACGTAATTGAAGTTACTTCCCCTACTTCCATAATAAAAGAAATTAATTATGAAATGACTGGAATGGCAGAAATACCAGATGATGAAGCTACAATAAAGCACATAGTAGCCTCATATATGCCTTCAGCCCTTATGCCGGATGACACTCATGCTTTCATGTTAGTAGTAATGGAAGGCAGTGCTACAGATCAGATTCAGGCAGAAATACTGAGGGAAACGAAAGAAGCTGTTGCTTTCGCTGAGTTTCCTCCTGATTATAATGTGATTGTGACCGGAGATCCTGCATTTAATGCAGCTGTCAACAGCGAGATGCAGTCGAGTATGGCACCATTGCTACAAGTATCCGCTATACTGATGCTACTTGTGCTTTATGTAGTGTTTACGCATGTAAGATGGAGATTGCTACCACTACCTATTGTTCTGCTTGGTATCATTTTAACTTTTGGTGCAATGGGTTTTCTGAAGATACCCATGACAATGACATCCATGGCAGCTTTCCCTGTACTCATCGGACTTGGGATAGACTATGCTATTCAGTTCCATAGTCGCATGGAAGAAGAACTTAGTAAAGGAGAAGATGCTGCGTATGCCGTGGTGCAAACTATAAAGCACATGGGTCCAGCTGTACTGATAGCTCTGGTCATCACAGCTTTGGGATTTATACCTCTATTCACATCTGTCGTGCCCATGGTACAGGATTTTGGAAAACTTCTGCTCATAGGGATAGTGATGTGTTTTATTGTCTCCCTTTTCGTAGGCGTCACTGTGATTTATTCTCTTCATCGGATAGATAACAGAAAGAAGTTGAAAAAGGGAATATCGATTAAAAAGAATGCACAAACCCACAATAACTCAGAACCTGGTATATTAGATAAGTTGCTTGGAAATATGACCGCCTTCTCGTTAAAATATTCATGGGTCATTTTAGTAGTTGCAAGTTTGTTCTGTCTTGGCGGCATGTATATGGATTCTATGGCTCCGATACAGACTGATGTTAAGACATTCGTTCCGCAGGATATGTCAGCTTTACTTGATCTGAATCACCTAGACAGCATATTGGGTGGTGATGATGAAATTAACCTCGTAATTAAAACAGACAACAATGCGAATCCAGACTTGCTGCATTGGATAGATGATTTTGAAGAGCACGAGGTTGAAAGCAGGTCCCATATCTATGAGTCCAGCAGCATAGTGCCTATAGTAAAGGAAATGAATGGAGGAGAGATTCCTGATACAGAAGAAGAAGTGCGGAATCTGTATGAACTAATGTCAGATGTCCAGAAAGACCGATATATCGATGGCAGAACGATGATGGTACTCAACCTAAACATAGGCAATGCCATGGATGAATTGGGACTTGAAGGCATATCAGAACTTTCGGATACGGTGGAAGAAGACTTTAAATGGTTTTCACCACCTCCCGGTACTACTGTTACGATCACAGGGAATTCAGTGGTGCTCTTTGAGGTAATAGATGCACTTACCTCAGGCCGTATGTTGATGACAATACTTGGGATAATCTTAGTGTTCATAGGACTTCTGGCAATTTACAGAAACTATCTGAAGGCTCTCACTCCAGTTATCACGATGTTAATAGTTGTAGGATGGTCAGGAGGTATCATGTACTATACAGGTTTCGAGTACACCCCCATGACAGCAACCCTCGGCGCACTTATACTTGCTGTTGGCTCGGAATATTCTATCCTTATGATGGAGAGGTATTTTGAAGAAAAGGACAAAGGAGCCACACCTGAGAAAGCTATGCATGAGGCAAGTACCAAGATGGGAATAGCTATTGTAAGTTCAGGGCTTACCACAGTCTTTGGTTTTGCTGCGTTGATATATTCTCCTTTTAATATTACCAGCGGTTTTGGTTTCATTACTGTTGTCGATGTGATACTGGCGTTGTTCGCCACATTCGTTGTATTTCCACCTATACTGGTCCTGCTGGACAAGCACCGGGAACAGAGAATCCTGAAGAAGAGAATGAAAAATACAAATACTAGCCATGCCAGGGTAACGGAGGTTAGCACCACATGAGAACTATATTAGGGAAAAACATCACACTTTTTACTTACATCCTTACAGTTATGCTTGTGTTCAGCATGTTTTCGGCTGTGGGAGTATACCCTGCTTCTGCAAAGGAATTCTTACCAGCTACATATCAGCACACAACAAACTTTTATACAAGCTACGGAGAACCGGATCTTTATGCATCGGTGCTTGGAGACACGGAGCTTAAACGAGGCGAAACTAGGGATATAAAGATCGTAATTTCAAATAGGGGAGTACTCTATGGTGCAAAAAGTGCACAGGGAGTCGGTACTTCCGAGACAAAGCAGGCTCTTGCTATAAAAGAACTGGAATACGAATCTCGCCGAACCGTTGCTTATGGTGTGAAAGCTACCCTGTTGACCAATTCCGAATATATAGATGTTGATCCGACCACTAGCAGTCAGACCCTTGAAGAGATATTCCCGGGACAATTGCCCGATGATCCTCTGGTATTCACTTTGACTGTCTCTGACAAGGCGCCTGCCGGAGTATACATGCTGGTTTTGCCTCTTGAATACGAATATCAAAAAGACATACGTATGACACAGGGAAGTACAGCTATCGTAGGTGTACCGGGATTGGATCATGAGACATATTACCAGGCTGCCAACAAGACCCTGACGATCCCCATGGTCATAGAACCGCAGCCCAGATTAGAGGTCACTGAAGTATCAGGACAGCTTTCTGCAGGCGGAATGAGTACAATAAATGTCACCTATACAAACACGGGGGAACTTCCTGCTACCGATGCTGTTGCCAGGATCGTTGCAATGAAACCGCTTTCCTGTGACAGGTCCATGCAGCCCCTGGGTACAATTGAGCCTGGTTCAAGCAGAACAGTATCATTTGTGATATCCGCCGAAAGTACAGCCGTGGCAAAGACATATGGACTGGACAGTGAGATCAAATACATCGATACTGATGGTGAAATTGCATATTCCAGCAATATGAAAGTGGATGTCGCAGTTATACCTGTCGAAGACAAATTGAACATAACCGGCACTGCAATTGCCGGGATAGCCATTACATTGATAGTATTGATATTTAAGAACATATTGAGGAGCATGAACCAAAAGAACAGAGGGATAGAATGAAAAGCCTGAAAAATGTGATCAATACCCTGGCGTTTTTACTTCTTGTAATATCTATTACAACACCCACCTACGCACAGTTGCCGGAATTCTTCAATTTTGATGATAACTACTATGCGGTCTATGGAGGACCGAATGTAACCGCAACCCTGATCGGAGATAATGAGTATTCCCGTGGGGACACAGTGACCATCGATCTGAACCTTATGAACAAAGGTGTGATCACCGGATTCAAGGATGAAGCTGATAAAGACGACCTTGATGAACTTGAACAGAAGATACAGATGACAGAGATGAACTATGAGGCACAAAGGACAACCGCTATTGGCATTGTAGCGGTCCTCGGTTCCCAGAGCCCATATATAACGGTTAAATCCGGACCCCAGGAAGCAGGTTCTCTTCCCTCCGGGCAGCAAACCGAAGACCCTGTCCGGTTCAACATAGAGATCTCCAAAAATGCTCCGGCAGGTACTTATCCTTTAAACCTGCAACTGTATTATGGGTATCAGCAGGATGTGCAGATAAGCGGCGACGATGAAACTGATCTGGGCATCACCAATATGGAAGTGGGACTGTGGTATTCGGTGGGTCAGCAGAACCAGAC
>CALBTS010000263.1 GCA_937968035.1 uncultured Methanomethylovorans sp. | reverse complement strand
AGGCTTAATGCCACAACCAGGTAAAGCACCGGACTTATTGTGCTTGCTATAAACTGGATCTTTAGTGCATTAATCCCATTAAGGAAACTGACATATTTTGTGCCGTACAAAATAACGTTGAAATATATAAAACCCCACAAAGACAGCGAGAACGGTATTAAAACCTTTCCTTCTCCCAGCCATAGATTGTACACTGGCCCGGAGAATATCAACATAAGCAATCCTGTGAGAAATAATAGAATGTTCAACGTATTATACTTTCTTATACCATTTCTTATCCATGCAATATCATTTTTAAGATATGCCTCGGTAGAGGCTGACCAGAATGGAGCTATAAATATGGTGTTAACCATATTGAGAACACCAAAGTATTTATAAACAATATTGTATGCTGTCACATCATCTGTTCCAAAATTACGGGCAATTATAATATTCGCAGTATGGAACTGTATTATGCCGGCAACCTGAATAATAAAGAATTTCACACCCAGGTTGATCAGACTTTTGGCGTGAGCAAAGTTCACCTGAGCAAAGGTCGGTCTGTATACTTTGTAAGCCCCATTAAATGAAACGATATTGGCCGCCAGGAGTACTAATACAGGGGAGACACATAAGGCAATGCCGAGTCTGATTAAAGAGCCCTCGGTTGTTCTTACCAGGATAAAGATAAATGTCATGGAAGCTAACTGTCCAAGAAGATCTATTAATGATGATTTTGCAGGCTTCTGATCCGCCAAAAAAATAGTTGTGATAATTCTTAAAACAAAAGCAATACAGAAATAGGTAAAAACCATCATGGCCAGGATTGACACCTCGGATTGCATCTCTTGGGGTACCTTAAGTATGCTGCTCCAATCCAGGAAGTTATTGATGATCAGAAATAACAACCAAACACCAATGAATACTATACCTAAGATTGCATAGGTTGTGCTCACAAATATTTGAGCTGCATTATGATCACCACGTGCAAGGGCTTCAGCAAACTTATTACGTAGCCCTTGAGTCAATCCTATGTCAAAAAAACTGAACCAACCTACAATTGAACTTAAGGTTAGCCAGATTCCATATTGAGCTGAATTAACATAATTGAGAACGAGCGGTACAAAAACCAGACTTATTATTATACTGAAGCCTTTTATTACTATTGTGGCTGCGATATTCTTTTTTGCCCTGACACTCCTCTCATGGCCTTTAGTGAAATAATCCTTAAGAAAGGAGATTCGTGCAATTTGCTTAATTTCCATAGAAATAATTATACAAATGGATTAACGTTCTTTTCTCGTTTCGCACAGGTAAAGATGAGGGAACCATAGCTTTTCAAAATTTTAAATATTGCTCATGTAATCCCAATCAGAGATTCCAGATAATCAATAACGATGTTTTTCTTTCCTTAGTGCAACAAAATTGAGTATTGATCGTAAAATTTGATATGTTTGTCAAATTATATATGCATTCGTCAAATTTTTGCCTTTATGAAGAGAGTTTTTGCCCTGCTGCTCAGCTTCTTGAGTATTACAGTGTATGCCAAGACCTATTATTTATCTCCAAACGGGAATGATTCAAACTCCGGAACTATCAACAATCCTTTTTTCACGCTTAATAAAGCATGGACTGTGTTATCTGCCGGAGATACTGTCTACCTGAGAGGAGGTATCTATCGCTATCCCAGTTCACAGCATCTTACAGCTAAGAACGGAACAGAGAAATTACAAATTAAAATATGGGCTTACCCCGGGGAAAAACCTACTATCACAAAATCTTCGGAATTCTCTTACAGGCAAAATTGTGGCGTTTATTTTTCCGGAAATTTTTTCCATTGGAAAAACCTCGAGATAACCGGCTTTACTCAATATGATGCACAAATCAACACGGGAATCAAGGTTCAAGACTCAAATCATAATGTCTTCGAACAATTAGACTCGCATCACAATGGTCATGGAATGATAATAGCCAGGGCTTGTGATGATAACCTGGTATTGAATTGTGATTTTCATCACAACACAGATCCTTTAACAGCAGAGCCTTATGAAAATGCTGATGGCCTGGAGGTTTGTTACATTCCAGCAGGCTTAACCAATCAGATAAAAGGCTGCCGTTTTTGGTGGAACAGTGATGATGGACTTGACCTCTGGGAAAATGACGGTACCGTGATTATTGAAAACTGCTGGTCGTGGAATAATGGTTTCCTTGCAGATACATTCACTCCTGCCGGTAATGGGGTTGGATTCAAACTAGGCAAATCAGATCTTGAAAGTGGAAGTGAAGTAAGAAGGAAAATAACCAATTGCCTCGCTTACAACAACAGAACATGGGGGTTTCATCAGAATGGGGCAAATACGGTAGTTGCAATGTACAACAATACATCCTGTTATAATGGTGAATATGGATACTGGATGGGTAGTTTTGGAAAACAGCATCTTTTCAAGAACAATATTTCTTTCAATAATAAATATGATGTTTCCCTGACCAGCAACTCGATCGTTTTGAACAATACTTTCCTTATCGATAATTGTCTCAACACTAAGTTGCCTGTTTGTGAAAAAGACTTCTTAAGTCTGGATAAGTCCCTACTTGCATACCCCAGACAAGCTGATGGAAGCTTGCCTCAGATAGATTTCATGCATTTACAGCAAGAATCAGTCCTTATTGATAAAGGAATTGATGTTGGGTTGATGTACTGGGGAAATTCTCCGGACGTTGGTGCTTTTGAATTTATTTCAGGAACGAAACGTCAAAATTCATTGCCTTCTGTCAACATTTACTCTCCCACAAAGAGCAATAATTATTCATCAACTGCTACCATAACAATTGACATTGAAGCTTACGATACTGATGGAGAAATAACAAAGGTAGAATTGCTGAATGGAGACAAAAAAATTGGCGAACTTAATACTGCTCCTTACTCCTTTACACTTAAAGATCTTATTGCCGGGTCTTATTCAATACAAGCATTAGCTTATGATGATATGGGCGCTTCCGGTATTTCAAGCAAGCTTGAGTTTAAAGTTATTGCCTTTACAGAAAGCGGGGATTACTTTAATCTGTATCCCAATCCAAACAATGGGTGTTTCTATATCGATTTTTATTCTTTATTAAATGCAGACGATTTTACTTTGACTATTTGTGATTTAAGAGGAAGGGTGGTACACAAAGAGGAAATAAATCGTGAATTGGGCACAAAATCATTTAATCTTTCTCAAATTACTAGTGGAATATATATTCTGATGATTTCGACGAGTAGTGTTATTTTAACACAGAAGTTTATAAAGAGTTAGCCTGTAAAGATTAGTCAATGACTATAAGTTTTGTATTATAACTTGTAAGGTCGGCGCCATTTAACTTTATATTATACAAACCTGCTGACACACTCTTGTTAAAATGTATAGTATTAAATTGGCCGTCTAAATCTTGTTGCAGGATAACATCTCCTCTGGAATTGTAAACAATGATAGTCTGATAGATCTTTCCCGGCGTATTATTCAAGACATAAAAATGTCCCTTAGCAGGGTTGGGATAGATTAGTGTAGTAGTATCCAAGGGTTCATCTATAACTGTGTTTTTCTCAATAATCCGGGCTCCAACCTGCCATACATCATCCTGAAAAGCGGTTTGCGGACTAATATTGCTCCAAACTGCATCAACAGCTAATCCAACTTTAAATTCCTCACCAAGATTTTTACCATAATTAAGTCTTTCCTTAGGCACAAAATTGCTATAATCATCAAATCCCGGATTGATTACAAGCGAGTGTTTGTCATACCCCATAGCTTGCCATTGGCTGAAAGACTTAAACTTATCTCCTATTCTGAAAACTGGCTCCCCGGATTCGCTCCAGTAAATATTATAATCACATTCAAATCCCTCCAGACAAGCTTCTTCATAAACCCAAATGTTGAGAACCCTGTTTCTGGTATAAAAAATATTGTTGAATATCTTTGTTCCTTTCGAGGAAGCATTCAGCCCACCATCAGTATTGGTATGTATATCAATTAAAGCCCTGTATGTTTGAGCGGGAGTCTTTTCGCTGTAAAGGGTATTGTTAAATATTCTTATTCCATTAATGCCCTTTACCACAATACCAACCCTCGGATTCTTGATGATATTATAGGCAATGACACCTGATTCATCTGTCATCCCGTTTGACTTACGCTGAATTCCATTAGGAGTTCGATCCAAATAGTTATATTTTAAGGTAACATTAATATTGTAACCAGTGAATACAGAATGGGTCCAGCTATCTTCAACCGTTCCATTCCAAATAAATCTGTTTCCAGTAATTATTTCACCATCAAGATTATTATTATTTTCTCCCGGCGTTTCATCACCGGCCAGTAACATGTATCCACTGGCATTTGCGAAACTTAATAAGTTGTTCCGAAATGACAGTGAAGTGGGCTGTTCCCTGGGAATTACGTACCCAGTTGTTGCTCCCGTTTCTGTGTCTATTATTTCCTGCCCTTCGATCGTCAGAATGACCTGAGGATACAGAGCAAGGTTGCTTACAACTAAAAGTATAGCTAACAGAGAACTTTTCATCTGCAGTTTAGATATGATGTAAAGATTAATAGCTAATAAAAAGATACTTACCTGATAACACCAAACTCCACCCTCCTGTTCAACCTCCGGTCTAGCCAGGTGGCGTTCGATGCTACGGGCCTAGTGCTGCCGTATCCG
>CALBTS010000262.1 GCA_937968035.1 uncultured Methanomethylovorans sp. | reverse complement strand
AGATCGTATTCGGTGACTGGAGTTCAGACGTGTGCTCTTCCGATCTCAAGAATGATCGCCATAAAGAACACTGCCATTATAACTGCAGCTACTTTCATCGCATTGAATCGTAATGTATTAAATAGTAACAAGACACCCCAATAAAAAAGTACAAAGGGCACCAAATACGCAAGATTTCCCAAAACCCACAACAATGCATATGATGAGTACGCGCCGAATATACCGACGAAATTCGATATATCTCCGCATGCTTATTTGAGTGTTTTATCTGCCGTCTGTTATGTAGATAAAGAATTTGGAGATATGGAAAAGCGTCAACTGGATGTCTTATTGGCGCAACTTAAGATTTCAGATGTAGGGAAAGCCAAAATCTATTCTTCAGTATTCAACCTTCAACGTGAAGATAAACTGGCGAATCTTGAGGCAATTCAAATTCTCGGTAATACGGAATTAAAATACACCTTAATCTCAGACTTGTGTCTTTTTTCTTTGGTTGATTCGAAGTTCTCCGATGATGAATATCAATACATACTTGGTATTGGTGAAGTCTTGGGGATCACCCAAGAACAGGTTGATGCCATAAAATCTATCCAGGAAAGTCTTTATAAAATCAAAGATATTCCCCCGAATTCCGAAAAATTCAAACATCTTATAAAAGATAGTGCAGCAAAACTCGCGGGGGTCGGTGTTCCTGTAGCAGCAATCGCAGCGAGTGGTTCAATGTTTGGACTTAGCGCTGCTGGTATAACCTCTGGTTTGGCTGCACTCGGCGGATTAGTTGGTGGTGGAATGTTGTTAGGCGCTGTTGTTGTGGTTCCTGCAATCGCACTTGGAGCTGCCTTTGGGGTTAAGAAACTCTTTGATGTCGTATGGAAAGACAAAAAGAGTCCAGAGAAAGTGAAATACTCTTAAGAAAGGGGTCGAAAGGAAACATGGACTCAGAAATTGTAAAAAGTGAAATGCAGCCTGTATCAGCTAAACTTGTTGTTGTACAAGGAATTGTTCAAAATCTACCCGAAATTATTGGAGCTATCAAGGAAATCTACACCCTTAATAAAAAAGAGCAATTATTTGGTCGAGTTCTGCAATCTCGGCTTGATGAATTGAATATTAACAAAGAGAATTTTAAAGTATTGGTTGAAGGTTTAACGGAGTTATCAAAATCAGAAAATACTGATGCCGATACAAAAGTTATGTATAGAGAAATGATAAAAACACTGTTTGAAATTTTCACAACTAATATTCATAGTTCACAGGATATTTCTAACTTTTTGAAAGAATTTTAAGAAATGTATGGAATAAATTTGTTGGAAGTAGCTAAAATATTGGGAGCTACTGCGGTCAGTAATATTTTATTTAACAAGTACGGAGCAATTCGCTCGATTCATCAGGAAATTGTAAAATATTCTGCTCAACAAAATATTGCTATGGTTAAGGTAATGATACGAACTCTTGCGCAACAAAACGAGCAGGCGTTTAAAGATGTCATTAAAATTCTTAGGGAGCATTTTACCGAAGAAGAATTAAAAGAGATATTACCTCTATGAAAAAAAAAGGGGGCTAACAAGCGCTTGCACAGGCGCTGCCACTAACCCTAGCCGTTAGGCGGCTTTATTCATAACAAAGTTGTTTTGACTATTATAAAAGGGTAAAAACACGTGTCAGATATCGCGCTATCATCAAAAAAGTTGCTAAATGATGTTTTGAAACCTCATACAGAACTTGCTTTAGACTTGTTGAAAATGGTCAAGTCACTAAATTCTAACGATCCATCTCATCGTTTTCAGATTGCATCAATCATCATTTTTTTAGCTGGCGTTGACAAAACATTAAGTCTTGCTTTTGAACTACTATACTTAGCCGGCAAAGTAGATTGGAAATGGATGTCCCCAAATCCAATATCAAAACCACCAGCTGGATTTATTGAATGCACTCGTGGATTAACCTCCAAGATTATAAAATTAAAAGACTTGGGAGTTGATTTGACCCATTTACAATGGTTAGTAGACTTACGCAATGAATATGTTCATAGTTGTAGTATTTATACAGGCTATAGTGAAAGAATTGATGAAACTGAGGTTAACATCCAAGTCAAATCATCAGGGACAACTATCTCTTTCCCACTATCTCCAATGACTTATATTCACACTCAAGAAATTCAAAATTACGCCAATGGAATTGTGGAATTAATTGGTTCATTTGTTGACCAAACAGATTGGTATGAAGGATGGTTTAAAATAGCTGAGAATGTAAAAAATCTTCCTAGTAATCCTGAGCCAGAACATACACAAATTATGAATGAACCAGAAAGATTATTTGAAATTTTGAGCGCTCTTAATGACAAATTTGTTGGAGATGGAGCAAAACTATTGTTAAAGTAGCAAAAACAACCCAACAAATTGTGGAGTAGATGGTGGGGCAAGACTCCACTCTACTGACGGATTTTGCGTTTGGTGCTATTGGCCTCCAAATCGCGGCTTTGCCGGTAATGCCTGCCAGATCGGAAGAGCGTCGTGTAGGGAAAGAGTGTAGATCTCGGTGG
>CALBTS010000261.1 GCA_937968035.1 uncultured Methanomethylovorans sp. | reverse complement strand
TATTAACTTATATCATTAGTTATCAACAATATAGGCACTTATTAAGGGTCGACTATTTATCCAATTGCGTTTCATTATTCGTTTTGCAGTATGATGATTAATCTCAGCAATTATTCCCTTGATCTTTATTGTTTTAAACTATATCTGATGAGATAAGCTGAAGTTACAGTAGGCAGTCTTTTATTAGACAAATTCAGCCTGTCTTATAAACAGTAAAAAGAAATATTGTGATTTCGGGAGAATAAGGTTTTAATAATTTAGGAGCAAGAATGCAATTAATAAAATGAAAAATATTTCTCTATACCCGTAAGGTATCATACTGGGCAGAGAGCCTCCTTTAACATGTTACAAATATAATCCACCTGTTCTATGGAAAGTCCCGAGAACATCGGCAGGGTTATGATGTTATCGGCAGCGTACTCTGTATTCGGTAACGATGTGGTAAACTCCCTGTAGATTGAGAACCTGTGCACAGCCGGGTAGTGTACGCTGGTCTGTATGCCTGCAGCGGCAAGATGTCCTCGGACCTGATCACGTTTCTCAACGGTGGAGCTGTTCAGAACAATCGGAAATATGTAATTTGAGGTAAAGTATTTATATCCTATAAACGGGATAGTTATCTTGTTAATACCCTCCAGGTTTTTCTCATACCTGGAACGAAGCTCCGCTCTGATCTCAAGGTCTTTCTGAAGTTTATCCAGCTGCACGATGCCTATTGAAGCCCTTATATCGTCCATACGGTAGTTGTATCCCAATTCTATCACATCGTACTCTGTTGAGTGGCCCTTGGCTCTGTCGTATGATAACGAGGTCATGCCATGTGACCTAAGCAGTTTTGCTTTTTCATAAAGTGTATCGTCATTGGTAATGATCATTCCTCCTTCGCCTGTGCTGATATTTTTATTGGAGAAGAAGCTGAAACATCCCACCTCACCCATAGTGCCCAGCTTTTTGCCCTCGTATTCCGACATCGGGCCGTGGCATGCGTCCTCGATAATCTTGAGATTATGGTTTTCCGCGATTGCCATTATGCGTTTCATGTCACATGCAAATCCGCCGTAATGCATCAGCATTATGGCTTTTGTGCGAGGCGTGATTTTTTTCTCAATATCATCCGGATCCAGGGTCAGATCCTCCATGCTTCTGACATCTGCGAATACAGGAATTGCATTTACATAGCGGATAGCGTTGACGGTTGCTACGAATGTCAGTGACGGGCAAATGACCTCGTCACCAGGACCGACATCATTTAGAAGCAGGGCCATATGCAGTGCCACGGTGCAATTGGTGAGGGCCACGGCATGCCTGGCTCCAAGCATCTCTGCAAATTTTTTCTCAAATTCAGCATTTTTGGGACCGGTAGAGATCCATTTCGAACGAACTGTCTCAACAACGGCATCTTCTTCTGCCTGGTCGAAATTCAAGTTGAAAAGCAATATCTTATAATCCATTGTAAATCTTTAAAATAAATCTTAATCAAGTTCTTTGTACATGTATAGCTCTGATGGGCCCTCTCTGCTTATCAGCCAGCCGTTCCTTTTATAGGCAGTTATAGCCTGGTTGTTCTCCTTACGCACGCTGAGGATGATTTTTTTAAACCCTTCTTTCCGTGCTCTTGACTCAAACTCTCTTAGGAGCAACGATCCATATCCTTTCCCCTGATGCTCCGGTGAAACTCCTATCACCACTAAACCCATCGATGGCAAGAAATTCCCATTATTAACTTCAGTCTTCATATTCCGGCTACCCGGACTCAGTCCAAACTTCATCTTTATATTCCTCAGAATAAATGCTAATCTCTTAATATTCTCGGGATGAAATATAAGCCATGGCCTTAAAAAAAAGGCAGTTAGAAAAGTCCCAAAGCTATATTGCGTGATGCTTGTCGCAGCTCCAGGCAAACCTGGTATTGCTGTTTTAATACCACCAGCATATCCAAGAATCTCACCACCCAGCTCCAGGTGAAAAATAATACCCCTGTCTGACTCTATATACCACAAAAGCATTTTAGAAGTAAAACGACTCCCCAGCTTTGTGGATAATGAATCGGGGAATGCTAACATCTGACATCGAACCAGAGCCTTAAGATCCTCTATTTTTGTTTCAATGCATTTCATTTCTCTGGTCTTTAATCAGAATTGATATCTTGCAATAGAAGCTCGTTGCAATCTTTTCACGGTCAAAGCTCTCTCGTATATACCTTTTGCCATTCTCTCCAAGCTCACGAACCAAAGGTTTGTTATTATAGAATTTGTCTACACATTAGATCGGAAGAGCACACGTCTGAACTCCAGTCACCGAATACGATCT
>CALBTS010000260.1 GCA_937968035.1 uncultured Methanomethylovorans sp. | reverse complement strand
TGATCCGGCGACCACCGATATCTACACTCTTCCCTACACGACGCTCTTCCGATCTCAATGGCTTGATGAACTCTCTTGGCTCCAAGATAAAAAAGTAGTTTTTGACGCCTATCAATATATGGAGGAAATAACAGGTAATACAATCAGCCAAACGCCTAAAATCAGTCAACAGCTTAATTTCAGCCACCAACTCCTAAAAAAGGGTGCAAAAACAACAAAAGAATTACTTGATAATGTTTTTACTACCATTATGGGGAAAAAAACAAAAAGGGAGAAAGATAAAAAAGAATCTTTATCCGAATCGATGCAAGACCGATTTTTTGAAAAATTTATTCAGATAGAATCTTATACCCTTCGAAGTCTTGCCATTGCAGCAAACCTTTCTAGCACAACCAGAGTCATACCTTTAGTATCATATTCAGACCGTGATTCTGAAATTTCAACACCAATAAAAAGTGATGTTGTAGAAATAGTGGTAAATAAACTACCGATGCCCAGTATAGATGTACCTTGGGAAACAATACTAGATTATCGAGATGATCCAGAGACTCAAAAAAGCCTTCGCGCATTAAGAAAGTGGGTTAGAAAATTTTCATTAGAAAACATTTCTCCTATAGAAATAAGTGATGAACTAGAAACACTAATCGATGAATATCAAAATCACATGAAATTACATAAGGTGAAAGCCAATACTGAGACTTTAGAAGTTATCTTGAAAATTCCTTTCGAGATTCTAGAAAATTTAATAAAGATAAAGTTCTCTAAAATTCCTGAGCCATTTTTTGCCGTAAAAAGAAGACAAATTTCTTTGATGGAAGCAGAAATAAACGCACCTGCCAGAGATATTGCATACATCCTAAAAACTAATGAAAAGTTTCCAAATAGTTAAATTTCATATTGGATTTGGCTCTTGATGGTGGGGGGTGGCAGTATTTGTCGGGGTTGGGGTCGGCACCAGCGCACGAGTTCGAAGTTGTCCCAATCAAGATGAAGCGGCTGGCTGCCGCCCTTGAAGACGCGCGCAATCAGGCCACATACTGGGGCGCGCCCGAGGCATTGCGGGTAGCGCGCCAATCCGTTTCTCCGGCTTGCCCCGCGCTTTTCAGCGGGGTTCGTCCGTTGTCAATTCCGTTTCCTGGCATGAGTTTTGCCGGGAGGCTATCACTACGAAGCGGATCAATCTTTCAAATCGCCAATCTGTTTACCCGTGCATCCGTAGCGAATCCGTTGGTGACCTTCTTCGGCCTCCTTATACTTGCCAGGGTAGGTTTTCTCGGATGGAGCTGCCATGGACGGCCAGTCCAAATGCTTCGAAAGTCTGGGCGGCGCAACAGGGTGAAAGTGCCAGTTTAACGAACCAATCCACGCCAAGCGATGTTGCACCGCTTGTATATATGCGCGATGCGTTCTAATTTTTTGGAATCTTCCAAATCTCGACAATATTTCTAATCGGTTTTCGTTCTTCTCTTACCATCATGATGAATCCCCCTTCTGGGTTAAAGGAAAATTTTTCGGGGAAAAAATAACCGTCTTTCAAAGTGAATAAAATCCTTCGATCCCTTAAATCATATACTTTGATTAGTGTATTATCTTCCTCTAGCATGGCTATGAGGGTATCATCAGAATTAATTACAAAGTCTTTGACATCCAGTTCGGAAGTTAAGGATTTTATCAATTCGCACGTTTCTGAATTAAATACCTTGATTATTTCAGCATCCAAAACAAAAATATTATTGGACTTATGCATAAATCGGGGGGCTTCACCTAAAATAACGCATTTCTCGGTATTACTGCTCAGATCCCACAAAACAACCATGTCATGGTCAAGCGATAAAGCAAGTACTTTTCCGTCTGACCTTACTTCCAATCTATTCAATAATCCTTTTTTTTCGACGATTTTTGTTAATTCATCCTGTTCAAGGTTCCACGTATTGAGTACAGTGAAAAAATCATCTTTGCCCAAACTATAGGATTGTCCAACAAACAAATTATTTTGATTGGGAGAAAATGCAAACAAGACGGATGCGTTTCCTCCTCCATCGTCACTGATAAGTTTTCCTGTAGCCGCATCCCAGGTGGAAACTGTGTATCCACCAGCTGTCAGTATATATTTGCTATCAGGGCTATAAGCCGGATAACTGCCGAAGAAATCATCAGCATTTGTA
>CALBTS010000259.1 GCA_937968035.1 uncultured Methanomethylovorans sp. | reverse complement strand
AGGCAACCATCACAGCCCGGCAGGATGATGTCATGACAACCTCCCAAACACCGGCTAATCTCCGGGCGCGCCCCCGGCGCGCTCCGGAGGCGGTTGGTCTCAAAGGCCTACACAATCGTTTTGATGCTAATTAGCAGTGGGAATAAAGCGTGCAGCAAATATTCCACCATATTTCGATACATCAAATTCTTTGATACGATGTGTTTGCATATCGATGAACACAATCAGTTCTCTACCATGGCTTCCAGTCTTTGCCTTTAAGGCCATCAAAAAGCGATCGTCAATCCATTGCTCAAGTTCATCAACGCGCAGGTCGTTGAATGTGTATTGATTAACTCCCATTACATTGGCGACAACAACGTTGTTGGATTCATTCAGGTAAGCGATATTGTTACCATCTGATGATATGATTGGGGACGCTCCATTTCTCCAAATATTAAATAAGCTGGATTTAAGATCAAAAATAACAATCGAAAAGCCAGGTTTACCCACGACAGTTCCTGAAAAGTATAATTTTGACTCATCTGGACTAAAGCATCTTGGGCGGGGACAGTGTTGATCGAAAGGATAGTTATAATAAGTCAATTGGGGTGATTGCCCCTTTAAATTCATAATGCATAACTTGTTTTTAATCAGATCGATGGTAGCCAACAGTTTTCCATCAGGGGAGGCGGTGAAGCCAAGGTAGCCATCAGTTAATACTGTTTTTTGCTGATTCGGAATTGTCTGAACGAGGTATTCATTTTTCTTTCCTGAGGAAAAAACACTATTCCAAGTCGAGCTATTATCTTCGTAATGGTGTACACTCCATTCATGTGTTATCAGTGAGAGTTGGTAGTCTGGCGGATATTCATGCCATTCTGTCTCGATTAAGAGTTCTCTTGTACCTTTGATGGAAATATTTCTGAATTCTCTCTTCTGATTCTGTGAATTTTTTAACGGAAACAGAATTTGTGAAGGTTGAAACTTCATTTCGGTAGAGAAACAGTAGAATCCATCATCTCCAGTTGTGAAGTAAACCTTTCCTTTTGGGTAAACATCAGGAGAACTGCAGGATACGCCTACAATTGTGATTAGACAGCAAATTACGCCAACGATAGGATTCACCTCGTGTCGCATTATTCTGTACCTCGATGAGCTTTAGTCATGGCTGTGCCGACATCTTGGGCTCGGAACCATAAGGTACAATTGGATTTTTCTCGCAGCAGGGTCTGATCGCAGCTTCTCTCAGACGATTCCAAACCCATTTTTGGCAATTAATTCCAGGTTCGTAAGTTCTACTAGGTCCTCCATAGACAGAATAACGTGGTGATTGATTTTTTGATTTCAGAATACTCTGAATCAATTTCTCCTCGTCAATACATTTAACAATAAAACACTTGCTCCAATCTATTCGAGTTTCATAACCCGGACCCCGCACTTCACCCGGTCCAGATAGACAATCACCCTTACAGAAAAATCCATAATCACGTCCGTTGATGACAATAAAAAGATGGAAAAACTCACCAGGTTCTAATCCAAAGGGGTCGCTGACTAACGGGCGATGACAAACTAAAACTTCAAGTCCGTAAGGGTCAATATACATCACAGGATTATTCGACGCGTATTGGTATAAGCTTTTTGTTAAATCGGAATTGGCGGGATCAACCTGGCGATAGAGGCCAATCGACGGATCGTAATATCTTTGAAAATTGAAAAATAAGTCGTTTTCTTCTTCGATGTACTGCCCGGGAAATCGAAGAGAATTCTGTAGTGGTTGGGCCTGAGAATCAAAACCAAAGGCATTTAAATCACTAATCCAAGTCTTCGTAACAGTGGAATCGACCTCACTTTGTGGCGTGAATAAATGATCAGTCAGAATATAGAAAATCTCGCCAGAGCTAGACCGCCGCCAAAGCGGGTTTGTTCCCCATAAATAGTCTGGGCACCACAGATATTTTTTGTTCAGTAATCCCTCTGAATCTATTTCAGTCAAGAGGCCCTCGGCTCCATAGACAAACCACGTGGTGCCGGTTGGGGATCCATCCGTGAACAGATCCTTCCGGATCCGCTGGGACGAGTGGTCGTAGAAGTACCGGGCGACTAACTCGCCGTCTCTTCGAACCTCGCTCATCCGGTTGTCGAAGCTGTAGCCGTACTGGTCGGCCGTACCGGCGGCGGGATC
>CALBTS010000258.1 GCA_937968035.1 uncultured Methanomethylovorans sp. | reverse complement strand
GTATATTTATAAGAAATCCCGGAATTATCGGGAATTATCGGGAATTATCGGGAATAATTAAGCAAAACTGTCTTGGATTTACCAATCTGTCACTTGCAGTATATAAATGTAATCTGGGCTTATAGTCTGTTCCTGGGGAATGATTTTGTAGATATTGAACTTGTTTGGCATCGAAGGTCAAATGTCTGAATATAATATTTCGATGTTATCAGGTTTTGGTCTTTTTGTGTCTGCAGTCATGTACTTGCCGAGGAGGTCATCCCTGAAGTTTATGTCGGCCTTTGTAAGGGCCTGTCTGGCGCTGGTGAGGCTGGTTTTATACTCGAAGTCCTCAATGACAGCCAGCAGCTGGCCGGCTTTCACCCTCTGGCCGTTTTTCACATACAGCTCTTCGATTATTCCGTTTACCTTAAACGGTACGACGGCCTTTCTCAGGGAGAATGCCTTGCCGTTGCTGATGATCTCGTGATAGAATGTTGACGGTTCGAGCCGGACTGTTTTAACCATCACGGCCTCGGGCCGCGATGTTCTTCTTGCCAGTTCTTCAGTGTTATCTGTCTGTCTCGATTTGCATGACACGAGGATTATTAATGCGCAACCAAGAGCGATTGCAAAAAGCCGTTGAATGAATGCCCTTTTTTCCATCAGGTAACGGGGTTAATACATTATTGACTATTCAGGATTGATCTATCAAAATTAAAATAAATTACACGAATTCTATCTATATAAGATACGCAAACTGCTGGCCTGATTAATAAAGAGCGAGATTGTACGTATCATCAGAATTTGTTATTGTTTTAGGTTTTAGTAAGCAACTATTTGAATCTGCAAACCATAATTATAGGGTTTGATTTATCATTTGTTGAGTTAATCAAGTCTCGTAATCTTTTTGCAGTTTGTTGATCTTTGATTTCAATTCCCGTAAATTCCTCATATCCAAGATATCGTTTTAAGGTCAATGGCTCAAACCAGGTAAGCAAGTCTCCCTGATCTGAAATGCCCTTTGGCCAGAATGGGTACCCTCCATCGATATCATTTACAAATCCATGATCAAGAATCTCATAATCAAATATGACATTCCCTCCTTTCAGATCCTTCTTGTTTAAAAAAACTGCTTTTATAGTATTGTTGAATCCACAGTCTATCAGAAAATAGCTATTTGTCTCAAATAAAAAGTACGGGAAAGGACTTTTGCTATCTCCCGGGGCAATAGCTTTTGACAGGTGTCCATAATAAAACCTGTAAGCAGGAATTAGTTCCATCTTGTCGCTGAACCTGTAAACTGTGTCTGTATCCGTTTCCCATACTGAAAGAGTATCTCTTAAGATGTAAAAATTAAAAAATGTGTTTAATCCGGCTTCAAGCTTTGTTTCACCAGAATGATCAGGATAATATCTCCCTTTCAGGAGTAGGTCCTCAGAGTAGGCAGAGATCTTATACATGTCATTATCAAGAGACCATGGTAATTGGGTGTATAACAGTAACTCATCATTGAAAGAAAACATAGCTAAAAATCCAGTTGAAAGGCTAAGTTCATCCAGAAACTCTCCCTGAAGATTATATTTCAAAATTTTCATTCCATTATCCAGAATAAAAAGTATTCCGTTTTGAATGGTAAAATCCCATATATTAAGATGCTCTCCCGGTCCACGGCCTGTGTTTGTAATTGAAAACAGGTATTGCCCATTTGTCAGATAGATGAACAGTCTGTTAAACTCATCTAAAATTATCACCTTATCTTCAAACAGTTTTACTTTTTTAAATGACCCCGGTATGGCTTCAATTGTAAATTCAGGTTGAATATAGAAAATACTATCAGTGCAGTCAGAAAGATTTACCCTGATATCCTTGTTCAGAAGTGGAATCAAATTAATGCTTACCATATCTTCCCTCTTCCCTTTGCCCGTACAGGCAGCAATAAGAAAAGACAAAACCACCAAAGTAATGGTCCTCAATTCTTTCATTGCCATCTTATTAAAAATTTTGAATCTTCAAAGCTCTCACATTTTTGACAGCAGACTACCTGACTCTGAATATCTTTAGCTTACATAAGACTTTCTCTTGTTTGTCCCCCCCATTTTTTGCATCGGGTAAGAGATTATTACACTATTGACTATCAAAGGATGATCTATCAAATTTATTAAAATTTCAATCAGGCTGTTCAATTTGCTCAGTGCCATCGAGATTTTCCTGTTTCACCTGCAGAAGGTTCATTATTTCCCTGACCTTCTCAGCCGGGATCATACCCTTCTGTAACATGATACCTGCTTTTTGCAACTTTCGGTTGAGAGTTTTTGGATCAATGCCCAATTCAGCAGCTATTTCTTGTCTGGAAAAGAAATACTTGTTCATAATAACTTCGTATTGATCAAACAGCAGGTATAAAAGTAAACAGA
>CALBTS010000257.1 GCA_937968035.1 uncultured Methanomethylovorans sp. | reverse complement strand
CCAGAACAGTACCTGGTAACAAGTATTATGACTTCGATGTAACACAGCTCGTGCAGGAATATGTGAGTGGTAAGAACAAGAACACCGGATTATTCCTGAAGGCCAGGACAGAGAGCGGCAATTACATTGCATTCTACAGCTCAGAGTGGACAAATGCAGCTCAGAGACCAATATTAACGGTGACCGTAGGAACACCTGCTGCAGATAATGCCCCAGTTGCAAATGCTGGTCCAGATAAGACAGCAACCGCAGGTTCTTCTGTCAGTTTCGATGGAAGTGCCTCTACAGACGATAAAGGCATAGCCTCTTACTCCTGGGACTTTGACGTTTCCAATGGAATAACAGCCGAAGCTACAGCCAAGACAGTTACAAAGACATATACAGCAGCAGGAACTTACACTGTAACGCTCACGGTCACAGATACGAGCGGGCAGAAATCAACAGATACAGTAAAAGTAGTCGTCAGCTCCACACCAGTTACAAATACTGGATTTGACCTTTATGACAATAGATTGGTGGAATCATCCAAAACTACAGTTTATGGCAGTTCAAATTATCTTGACATTGGAAGGAGTTCAACTCGTTGCAGGGATCTAATGTGGTTCGATCTTAGTGATTACAAGACAACAGATACAATATCCAAGGCAACCCTGTCACTGTATTGGTATTATCCAACAGGTGCCACACGTACTTCTGATACAGTGGTAGAGGTATACAGACCAGCTGCCGAATGGGATCCAAAGTATGTGACCTGGAACAACCGCGTATCCGGTACTGCATGGAGCACAGCAGGAGGAAGCTGGTATGATAAGAACGGAGTTGCACAGGGAAGTACACCGTACGCATCCCTTACTTTCCCTGCCAGAACAGTACCTGGTAACAAGTATTATGACTTCGATGTAACACAGCTCGTGCAAGAATATGTGAGCGGTAAGAACAAGAACACCGGATTGTTCCTGAAGGCCAGGACAGAGAGCGGCAATTACATTGCATTCTACAGTTCAGAATGGACAAATGCAGCTCAGAAACCTAAATTAACCGTGACTGCCACAAAAACCTGATATGAAGGGCACTAATCTCTAGAGGAGGTAGAAGAATTAAGTGTGAGCGTAAAGTTATTACGCTCTACTTAATTTGATACCCTGTCTTTAGAGATGGTTTTATCTGTTATGTCCAATAACCCGAATATTATTTATATTTATCAATCTATATAATTAGATTGATATTTTAACTTTCATTTTAACGAATTGAGACCTACTCCATCAAGGATACACTAAAGCTTCAAAGAATCGAAAAGATAAAAGATGGTTTTTAAATTAATTAAAGGATTAATATATAGAAATGAAATCTGTTGGTCATAAATAAACCGTACATGAAAATTATGGTAAATTGGATTGAATAATTGGTGTGCTAACATGAACCTGATCGATAAAATACGTGCAGAAACAGAAATGTGGGATCTTTTCACAAAAAAGGAAGAATACGATCCACTACTCTTAGACCAATATGAAAGGTTTCCTTACTATTTGAGCAAACATAGGGACGTAATGGACCCCATTTTATCCAAGTATTTGATCGATAACGGATTGAATCCAAAATACCCGGATGGAAAAAAGTTTGCTGTTTGCCTTACGCACGATATAGATGTCATAAAACAGACGATCACCAACTGTGCATTTGAATCCATGAAGTCCACAATAAAAGGCGATTATAAAAACAGTCTGCAATACACAATATCCGGTCTTGATAAAAAACAACATCCTTATCGGGATTTTGAAAGAATAATGGAAATAGAAGACAAATATGGAGCTAAATCAAGTTTTTATTTCCTGGCACTCAAACCTGAGGAAAGAGATTACAACTATGATCTTGAAGAAATATCTGACGAAATCAGGGACATATCTGATAATGGATGGGAAGTGGGACTTCATGGAGGACATGAATCATATAATAACGTTAAAGTGACTGTTCAGGAAAAAAAAATACTTGAAGACATTATAGGAAAAAAAATTGTAGGTTACAGGAACCATTACCTGAAATTCAAAATACCGGATACATGGGAAATGTTAAGCGAAGCCGGTTTCAAATACGATACAACATTTGGATATGCTGATTGTGCAGGATTCAGAAATGGAATGTGTCATCCGTTCAAGCCGTTCAACCTGAATACTGGAAAAGAAATCGATATTCTTGAAATACCACTTGTAATAATGGATTGTACTCTTTTAAGAGATTATATGAGACTGGATTTTGAAAGGGCATGGAAACTTACAAAATTATTAATTAACAGAGTTGAACAATACAATGGCGTAATTACTATTCTCTGGCACAATAATTTTATGACCGGTGAATATCTGAAATTTTACGAAAAAATATTAAAATACTGCTCTGACAAAAATGCCTGGATGACAAGTGGAGAAGAGATTTTTAGAAATCATACCTCAGAATGAAAAGAGAGGTGATAATATCAAAAAAGAACATTGCGTATTGATCCTAGGAGGACGCGTTAATGGTTACTCCATTATTCAAGAATTATATGAAAAGGGTGTTAAAGAAATAGTTCTCTTTGATGTAGAGAAGAGAGTAGCTTCTGCCAGCAATAAAATTAAAGAATATAAAACTATAAAGAACAGTGCAGAAAATTTATATTCTGAATTGAATCGTCTCCACAAAGAATATGAAAAAATTGTAATATTCCCTTCTGATGATCTTTATCTTGAAAACTTACATAAGATACATGATGAAATCCAAGACTTTTGTTTTGTACCAATGAATAACAATAATTTCTTAGAGTGCAGTAATAAATATGTGCAATATGAGTATTGTGAAAAATTGGGAGTACCATATCCAAAAACAAAACATATAAAAATTAAAGAGGAACTGATGTTCATTAATATACAGTATCCGATATTAATTAAACCAAATAAAAGGGACGATCTAAAGAAAAAAGTTTTCAGGAACATGACACTGGAAAACGAAAGTGATCTGCACAAAAATAGAGAGAAACTGGAAAATTACATCGATGCCGGAATATCTTTTCTGGCTTCAGAAATTATACCTGGTGATGGTTCCTGTATATATGCTTATGTAGGTTATCGTAATAAGAAAGGAGAAATTTTGAACGAATGGACCGGAAAGAAATTGTCACAATTCCCGGATGATTTTGGAGTGTTTTCCAGCGCATCTAATGAAGCTCCTGATGTAATTAGCGAGCAGGGAAGAAAATTGCTTGAAGGGATGAATATATACGGTATTGCTGAACCTGAGTTCAAGTATGATCACCGGGACGGGAAGTACAAATTAACTGAAATAAATCTAAGATCAATGATGTGGCACAGAGTGGGTAATCTTTCCGGGGTGAACATACAGTATTCGCAGTATTTGGATGCCTTGGGAAAAACTGTACCCCATCAAGATCAGCTTAAAAACAAGAATATTCATTTTGTGTATCTCAGGCATGAGATAATCAATCTGATATCAAGACCTGGATATTCTAAAATATTCTATCATAACATATTTACTTCGGATGAAACTCATTTCGCTATGTTTGACAGAAAAGATCTGAAACCTTTCATAATGGACTGTAAAGAAACATCTGCTAGCATCATCGCTACTTGCCTGAGAAAACTAAAAATAAAGAGTCAGTGATAACTCAAAAATATCTTTTAACTTATAAGCAAAATAGATCTTCCAGATCATTATTGCATATTTACAAAATTATGAATTTATGAGCTGGAAATAATTGTTATACTTTTTGTTTTATTTTTTCAAATGCGAGTTTGAACATTGTTTGTTCTTCTTTATTGAAGCTATTCAGGACCAAAGTGGAAACTATGTATATTAATGCCCCCAATGTTACATTTCTGACCAAGGAAAAGAGATCATCTGAATTCAGGAAAAACAAAAAAGAACACATTATAATGGATGAAAGTACGCATTTTGAAATAAATACCCAGTCAATATCCGGTCGTAAATACTTAAATGACACTTGAGCGCATATTATCACCATCAGTAAATATGATGCAAAAGTTGCGATAGCAGCGCCTACGATTCCAAAAGAAGGTATCAACATAATGTTCAATACTACATTCAAAGAAGCTGCAAATATCTGAATGAACAAATTGAATTTCGTTCTTTTTACCAAATGGGTTATGTTGATCAATATCTGAAATACACCAGCTAACAAGCCAGAAACCGCTATAAAAGGAATTGAATTACTACCTGATGCAAATTCGGGGGTTGTTATGGTGACCAATAAGGGTGTTGAAAGAAAAGACAAACCAAAGGTTGCAGGAATTGCAGCATATAAAAAATACTTAAGAGATCTATTAATGTAAACAGCGGCTTCTGTGTGCTTTCCTTGATTGTAAAGTCTTGATAGTTCTGGGAACAGTATGAATTGAATAGGAATAATTATAAAGTTGATCAGATTTCCAATGCCGTAGGATGCAGAATAGATCCCTGCAGCACTCAGACCCATAAAATAAGTTACCATGTATCTGTCACTGGAATCTGTAACCCATCTTATAACTGAATTTGGGGTCAAAGGTAAACTATATCTTAAGATCTCTTCGATCCCCTGGAATTTAGGTAATGAAAAACCAATATCTGAAATTATGAAGTACATTGAAAAGATGAATAATGCGGACTGGATCAGTATTAAAGAAATTATGATAGATAAAAGTCCAAAACCAAGGTACAACAAAAATATAGTTACTATGAGATGTCCTATAGACTTGAGAATAGTAAGAATAGAGAATGTAGTGATTTTCTGGAATATCCTGAAGTAGAACAATGCGATCTGATCTACAGCTAAAAGTAAGACCAGAAAAGATCCACATTTTATAAAATATGATGCATTCGGATCTCCAAAAATTGTCTGTGCCAAAATATCGGATACGAAATAAAGCATTGTTGAAATGATAACGCCAGCGGAAAAGACTATGCATAACACCGAGTAAAATGTCTCTCTTATTCGCTGGATATCTTGCTCACCTGACAGGAATCTAATGATCCCCATTGATAATCCTAAGACTGCCACCGGACTCAGAAGAGACACAGTTATCGAAATCTGTGCCCATATACCATAGTCGTAGCTTCCAAGATTTTTTGTTATTATAGGTAACAACAAAAATGACCCTAAAGATGACAGAACCTGGGATAGACCTATTATCCCGATATCTTTAATTATTTTATAGCTGGACATAAATACCCTAAAACCTGTCATTTAATATGCTAAACAAAATATATTAATCATTCTAGGTATATAATCCTATTCAGCACCAGTTGAAGTTCTTATTAGCTTATTTTTACCTGGCTCTGTAGGAATGCTACTTTTGTTTTTATTTTGACCTAATAATTTAAAAGGTATAAATCCCCTAAGCATTACTTTCCACTGAGACAGAAAGGGGATGATTGTGCTTTGCTTAATAAGTACTTAAAGTTTGTTGAGACAGTTCCAGCAGTATCAGAAAGATAACACCTGCCGATCTATAGTTGTAAATATTCCAAAAGAAAATATACACAACACAAGCTATTGGCTCTGATTTTGTTGAAAGGATATCTCAATATGGACTACAGAAGTATTGTTGAACTTGTAGAATTAATGGACAAATGGAAGCTGAGAATCGGACTAAAACAAGTTCCACATTATACTATACCATTAAATCATAGATTTAATGGGAGTTCCAGATTTGAATCCGGAACACTCTTCACAAATTCGCTACAAGAATAAAATCAGTTATATTCAGATCATTGTTACAACAAACACTAAAACTCTTCTACTCATATAGTGAAAAAATAGAGGTCGCTGCTATTGATTCAAGTGGCTTTGCAAGTGGTCATTGTGTTACTATAATATTCATTTAGGACAGGAAAGAAAAGAAGATCTTTCCTGAAAATTAGTATTTCTGTTGATACTGATAAATTAATCATCACTGGTTTTAAGTATCTTAGAAAAATGATCGATGAGTCTGAATTTAATTCCTTTTCTCACATATCTATAATCTTTTATATTTGCACTGTTTAGGAATTATGTTATTGTTTGAGGCAACTTAAGATATAAAACTGACAAATGCCTTTAATCTCAAGAAGATTCAGCCAGTTCAAAACCTATATACTCCATCTTATTTATTTGACTATTAACAATAAAATTTACAGTTAGCTGCTACAATTCTTTTTCAATTTGAAGGAAACAGGGGTTTATAATACTTTATCATATTTAATAAAGCTTTATAATACAATAATTTTCGAATAAAATCTATATAATACCCTTAAATCTGATTTAAAATAATTTTTGGAAATATATATTCATTCACACTCATCATAGGCCGCTGAGCAACTTCAATATGTTGCATTTTTCTTTTTAGTTCATTATTATCAATTTTAAATAAACTCCCTATCTAACTTAAATTTAAAAATAAAATGTAAAATCATCTATATTTTGCATTATCTTTGTTTAAAAAGCTAAAATAATAAAATAGTTCTATTTTTGCTTTTTTTTAAAAAATTAAGGGTTTAAGAGCCTTTTAGCTGGTAAGTATCTTTATATATCTCAAACATAAATGCAAACCTATATGCGAAAAACGGGGCTGTTGATAATTGATGAGAATATTGGATGAGATACAGGTTTCATAACTGTATGTTATACTGATCATGGATATGCTCTGCTGCACAGAATTTTCGCATTTTAACAAAATATCGGATTGAATTCAAACAAATGAAAAGAGAGGTGTATAAAATATGGTTGAAAGTATATGTTTTAAGATCTTCGAAAGATTTAGTGCCCATAGGTGGGCTAAATCTCGTCACGTATTATTAATTGCATTATGGGTAAGTAGTTGCTTATTTACTCCAAAAAATGCTTTATCTAAAAAAGATTATCTATTAACAACTAAGAATAGAAACAACACCACGTTTAAAAAAATGTCTGTTTTTTTCCTCGGCTTGTCACTTTGCTTCCTGTGTTTTTCAATAGTCGGATCCGGTCTATCTTCAGCTGCAACTGTGTATGTTGCTGCAAGCGGAAGCGGCGACTACATTTGTGACGGAACGAACGACCATGTTGAAATAAATAAAGCACTGGCGTATATAGATAGTATTGGTGGCGGTACTGTTTATCTGAAGGGCCCAAATACATACTGGATAGATAGCACTCTTAATATCGGTGCAAAAACAAAACTCACAGGTGACTCAACTGCTGAAATAAAACTTGTTCCAAAGGCTGGCTGGTCCAAGGAAGTTCCCATGATCCGGGGTGAAGTCGGGGCGGACAATATTGTGATCACTGGATTTACTATAGATGGGAACAGCGAAAATCAGGGTGTTTCTTTTGGAAACGGATATTATAATTTAATATATTTAGAACGTTCTGATAATGTAGAAGTCTCGCACATGCGTTTTGAATGGGGATGCAATGATGGATTAAAGATCAAATGGTGCAACAACGTTGTTTTTACTCACAACAATGTGTACAAAATGGGTCACGATGCATTTTATGCACTTTATTGTAATGATGGTGAAGTTGCATACAACACCATTTTCACACGGACAAATAGTGCGTGCAGGTTATCAGGCGGTATAACAGATTATACTGTCCATGATAATACATTCTATTCTGACGGGGGCGGCACATCAACAGGGCCGGCAATAGAGATAGACAAAACCGGGAGCTCGACAACCCTTCCTTTCAATAATATAGAAATATACAATAATAAGATACATTCTATAAGGGGTTCAGGTATCTGGATGTTTGCAGCATATTCTGATAATACCATAAGGGCAAAGAATGTCCATATACATCACAATACATTTACAAAAGTAGGACAGCATGCTTCAAATACCGGATATACCAATGCAGCGATCACAATGCAGAATTTTGACAACACCATCATTGAGAATAATGTATTCGATGATGGCGGCAATGCTGCAATAAAATGGTATGCATGGTCTGGATATGTTGCACAGCAAAAGGCGCAGTTCACCACCTATGTGAGGAACAATGTCATAATGAACAATGATGGAATGAGTGGAGTTACAGGCTCAGGAGTGGGTATATGGAACACACAGTCATCCTACGCTAAGTTCATAGTTAATAACAATAATTTTTACAACAATAAGAATGGGGACACATATGGCGGAGGTTTCACAATGAGCAATAACGTGCATGAAGCCCCATCTACGAGTGGTTCAACAGTTCCCAATGAGATAGATGCTGCTCCAGTCGCTAATGCTGGTGCGG
>CALBTS010000256.1 GCA_937968035.1 uncultured Methanomethylovorans sp. | reverse complement strand
CAATTGTTCCTTATAAAGACTGCCATAGACGCAATAATAACAATCGAGATTACATTCTTCTGTTACTTTAAAAATGATGTTATTAAGTAATGCCATTTTCTTGTAAACATCCATAGGTGTAATTCTTAGCACACCATTTAATTCTCTTTTATTTAGCTCTTTTATAATTAAATGACTTATTATTTCCATTTTATATTCTACTTGGTATCGGATAGGTAACACTCTGATAGCCTTAATAATCTCAGCGATCGCCTTTATCCTTTATGATAATTAATATGTTAATCACATCCTTTGTTTAGCTTTTGGTAAATATCTAACGTAGCCTCTCCCATATTTATCAACGAATTATAAACTGAAACTTGATTGTATGCTTTTTCTTTCGCTTCAGCATTGTTTACGAGTTTATACTGTATCTGCAACGCAAGATCCGTCACATCAACTTCTAGGAGATTTTGAGATGATGAATGAGGCTGGATTCTACATATCAATCCTGTAATTTTGTGTGTAATCAATTCATTTAACCCCGGGGTGTCACTTATGATAACAGGTAGCTTATTCTGCATCATCCCGATTGCCACATAAGTGCATTGTTCACATTGTGATGGGATTACACCCACATCTGAAAATCTGTAAAACTTATTAAATGTGTCATTATCGAGATTTCCCATGAAGTAAATCCACCCAATACATTGCTGGGCCAAGAAAATATATCTGTCATAGTAACCATGACCAGCAATCATAAGTTTAATTTTTGAGAAAGAGTTATTACTGATCAGAAATGCTTCAATCAGTTTATCAACACCTTTCATGGGATCCAGCTGCCCTGCGTAAAGAATCAACTGGTCTTTCTGAGCAAAACCATATCTCAGTTTTGTGACTTTAGAATTTTCGGGTAAATTCGGAACGGACTTTCCATTATATATTACTCTTTTCTTATTTAAATCAAGCTTATGAATATTTGCTAATGTGTGTCGGCCGAATTCTGTAACACAGACTGCCTGATCTGCTAATTCTGTCACAAATTCTTCAAGTACATTAACTTTATCTATGTTTTCACCACTATACCCTGTGATTTTATCGTAGCATGAATAAGACCCTATAAGAAAATGGCATGTGAATACCACTGGACATTGAAAAAATTCTTTAGCCTCCTTGACAAAATAGAACTGTTCGGGCATATTTGCATGAAGTATGACATTACGCAATTCACGGTAATTGCTGAACACTAATTGAGCGGCACGCCTGTAATAGAGTGGATCATATTCCAATGTGACCTTTTCCGGCAAATAAATGCATGTGCTGCTGTTTATGTTCTCAGTTGAAAACTCTTTGTGACCAACACATTTCAAATAAACCTTATAAACATTCACATCCGTATTGCCCGTAAGGAATAGTGAGAGTTCATCGACATAAGTCTTTGCGCCGGAAAAGTTATGTACGACAAAAAATAAATTTATTGCGGTGTGTGATATTTGGGCCTCCATAACCTT
>CALBTS010000255.1 GCA_937968035.1 uncultured Methanomethylovorans sp. | reverse complement strand
TTACTTTATTCTCGCGTTGGCAAAAACCGTGACACCTTGAGGGGGTCCCCGGCGGCAGCCGGGGCAGGCCGCACCGCCACCCACTTAGCGTTCTTCTTTAGCCAGAAGATTCTCGCGGTGCGGAGCGCCTATGCCATATACCGACCTGTTATGGCACGTTTTATTCTTATTGTATTAAGAATTTCTCGAATGGTTTTTTCCCAATATTATAAAGACATTTAAAGACATCAGGGAACCTCATAATTATATAATCTGTGATTTTATTCTTTGAGTCCAACTCATTAAGAATTGATTTTATTTTGTTCCAATCTTCTTTGTTATGTAAGATTATTTGATATGCAATATTGTTAATTATAAGGTAATTGCATGTTCCATTCCGTGCATTAGAAAATGTAATCAATTTCTCAATTGTACAGGATTCGCCATTATACCCACCATAGAATAGTAAAATAGAATTGATTTCAATAGGTTTCTTAATGCCATTTAGCTCAATTTCACAATTGCCATAGTTGCTTAGCTTAATGCTTCCAATTTTTTTATAGGTGTCAATGAAAATGTCAACTACCAACCAGGTAATGACTACTATAAGACCGGAATATTTTAATATTTGAATTCCTATGCTTGATGATCTATTCGTAAAAATTAACAACAAACCATATGAATATATCAGAAAAGGTAGAAACCTTCTGATTTTGTTCACAGTCGAATAAGTAATAATGTCAATTTTCATCACGTTTTTTAAATACCTTAATAACCACGATATTACGCTATATACTTGCGTCAAAATGTGCCATAACGTTCGGCGGTATGTGCAGTTGGCGCAGCATCGCGGTGGCGCGTGTTTTTGCACTCGTGGTGCGATGCAGGATTATGATGTTATTTGTTTATTCTCGCGTTGGCAAAAACCGTGACACCAGTAGGGAGACCCCGGCGGGAGCCGGGGCAGCCTGCACCGCCATTAAAGTTCTTTCATTTTGACCAGAAGATTCTCGCGGTGCGGAGCGCCAATTGCATATACCGACCTGTTATGCCCAGTTCATTTCTTTTGGACTTTCAAAATTGTCAAGATCGATATTACTATGATAACCGATAGTTGTCCTAATAGAAAGCCTTTGTTCTGTATATCAATTTTGAAAATGCTTAAAACATAAAGGATTAGAATAACCTTTTCAAAAGTATTAAGCTCTTTAAAGAACTTAATGCCAATTACTATACCTGCAGCCCAATATCCCCAAGAAATCATAGTTGGCGATGCTATTGGTATATTATAACTATCATTCTGATTAATTAAAATATACACTAAACCACCAACAATGGAAGAAAGAAGTATCAAGCCAATTAAGTACGATCTTTTAATTCTATGTTCTATTAAATAACCTAGTAGAAGAAAAGCTAATGAGCTTAATAACCATTTAAGCAGTCCACCCACATATAATGGATATGAAATGAACCTATACCAATTTAAAGGTTCATGAAGGTTAGTTGGATACAAGAAGAGGAGGTTGCTGAATTCCTGGAACACCTGAGTAAGGATATTGAAGATGAAGAAGACGACTATCAGAACGAGTGATAATCTTGGTAGATTTTTTTTGAAGTATTCTCTCATGGATTCGTTTATGAATTGGGCATAACGGCCCGGCGGTATAATTTCGTAAGCGTTACTCGACGAAGCATCCGGGCAGGGTCCTGGTTCTTTAGCCAGTAATCTGTCACGGTGCGAGGAGAGTACGGCGCGGTTTTTGCCGTCCAGGTACAAACTTTGTGGCCTATACGAGTGTCGCGGTACAAGGTTGATCAGGGGCAGGAAACAAGTCAAGGTAAACTGAGTTTTATTGCGGGCACTGGCGCGGTCGCGGTAAAAGTCATTACAAATCTGTCATGGGAGCAGGTGCAAAAGCAAAAACCGTGACGAGCTTATGAATTATACCGTCCGTGTTATGGGCCAGGCCTTTATTATTTGTCTCGGTACCAGAATATTGTCAAGGTGAACAAATACTGTTTTTATTAGTCCTGGTGCAGAAATTATATTGCGACGGCGCGAGGGAGAAAAATTTTAAAATTCTACAGGTTCTGATTTGCAAGCTCTTTTAAAAGCTTTGGTAGGGCATTAGCCTGTGCGGCTTTTAAATGTGCTTGCAAAATGTTGTATAATTTTTAATAATCTAAACCCTTATGGAATATATACTTTATAGTGTGCTGTGGTTCATTTATCAAACTAAATTTTATAAATCCTACTTACAAATTTATAGGCTCGCTTTTCGCCTGTTTCAGGAAGAGTCCAATCACAATATTTTGGTATTGAAATTACAATATACGCATTGTCAAAAGTAACATCACCCCCTCTTATTCTGTCATAAAAATCTTGATCTGTCACAGAAACTCCCTTAATTCTGAATTTTGCACCTGACCAATCAAAATCAATTTTTGCACCACCTCGTTCATTTCTATAAATTCTCACATTAGAAACTTTCATTATTGATTCTGAAGGGGTGCTCACATCAGCAAACTCCTGTTCATTTAAAAATGCTTTATAATTTCCCCAAAAACCATTATAGGCGTACTGCTGATGCGCCCAATCTAAAACATCTTGGGTTCTATTTCCAGTTTTCTTGCAGGAATTGTGATCAATTACCCAATTTTCTTGCTGTTTACCTTGTGGCATTGGCCTACCATCAAACTCAATAATATCAAGAGGTTTGGCAAAGTCAACTTCACGCCCTTGAACAGCACTTGCATGCCCATCATCCCTAACTATTCGAATCCATTTCATTGGGTCGTCTAAGTCAAGTCCACCTGGACATAAACCGCCCTCTCTACAACTGACTGCTAATAATAATACTCTCTTTCTCATTTCAAATTTCCTCCAAATTTAATATCCTTACTAAACTTGTTAAGAAGCATATTACTAACTAATCTTCTATGACATTTTTCAGTTGTATGTTCTGAGCAAAGAAGGACAACATTTTGATATTTATTAAACTGCTCTACAAAATTTCCAATCTTTGACTTTGTTTCTAAATATTGATTAAACTCCTTTTCAAACAATTTATAATCTTTACTCATAGCAGAACCTTTTGTTCTTACCTCTTTTAACAATTCATTTTGAGGAGCTAAGTCAACTCTGTGTACATATTTGCAGCCATCAACTAATTTGTCTAAAAAGTAAGGCAAATCCTTCTCAAATGCAAAGCGTGACAACTGCCCATTTGGGTTTAATCGAATGTCAACAAGACAATCAATTTTATTGTCTTTTAAAATCCCAAAAAATTCTTTTGCTGTTTTCTGGGTAAAACCAATGTTAAATAAATTAATCATAGTCTTCAAAATTATTATTGTTAGTATTTCTTACTTTTTTCCATCCGTGCATTAAGTTCCAGTATCTGTCACAGAAGTCATTTACTTTTTCTTGTTGTGTATTTCCAAAATAATTTTCAATTTTTGCTTGGTCAAAAATGGAAGAATTTAAAACATCTAATTTTTTAATTTCAGATTTATTTAATACTATTTCAGATAATTGCTTGTTTAGAGTTTCATTAGAGACAGTGGCAATTTTATCACTTTCATTTTGAATAATATGTTCTACATCTAACCAGTCTCCAAACTTTTGTTCAATCTTTTTACTTACCAAAAAATATCTATGACAGTCAATTGGTCTTTTCTCGCTACACAGGAGGGCAAGAGTGTAATTATTATCGTATGCAGTTTCAATTCTTTTTATTCCATCGGAAAAATATTCATCTTTCCTAAATTTTTGAAAATCTACTATTTCTTCATCAGCATTAAGTTCAGAATCTTCGGGTCTGTTGCTTTTTGGAATAGGAAATATCCTTTCAAAAAATATATCAGTCGCTTTAGAAAAAACATCTTGCATAGGACTTGCTTTTGCTCCCAGTTCTGGCATATGACCATATGAAATGGAAAAATGTTTACTTGCAACTTTTAAATTGTCGGCATTGCATTGTGGATACTGCTTGGAATAAGGCATAGAGCGAACATCAATCAAATGAGTAACATTAAATTCTTTTAATGTTTTGAACATTTTTTCAATGTCAATAACAGCTCCATTTTGAAATGACGTATAGCCAAGTGTGTATAATTTTCGCTTTTCCATTCTATCTACTTCTTAAGTTCGTGTTTTTGTTAATATTAACCTCAATTTCTTTTGTAAAAAATATTTCAATTATATCGTTTCTGTCGTTCTTCTTGAACGCATCCGAATATTTAGCCATCAGTTCTCTGACCTTTTGGTTGTATTCTGAATACTGATAATTAATGAATATCATATTTGCATTAGCAATATTCTGTATGTACATCAAAATAAACTCTTCAAGACCTATTTCAAAATATCTGCAACTTATTGCCCAGTTGTGAATTAGAAATGTGTTGTATGAAATGGTGTAAGTGATTGCTGAGCAGATTCCCAGATTTTCACCATTTCCTCTATATATTTCAAAATACAACGATTTTGCATCACTATCAAACTTATCATCATTTAGCGAGAATTTGAATTGGTTTGATTTAGAGTATAATTTAATGGATTCAGTATGTTTGTCATCGATGATTATTTTGACATTTAGCGAAGGCAAAGAGTTTTGAGTCCGTTCCGTTTGTATTATTTTATATTGTTTTCTTCTATTCTGCGAGTTTAACGACAACTCAACTCTTTCAAATATACATCCGACAATTAATTGAGTAACCAATTCACAATGATTTGTCCATTCAGGTACAAAAACTTCTGGCAATTTATTTTTTACTTCATCTCTAACTATTTGATTATCGTCAATGAATACGATTGATTTTGGCAAAATGGAGAGTTGTTCTGCTATTTTTCTTATATTCTCACTTTTATCATTATTATTAGCAATAATGTAATCAATATGATTTTTTATTGGAAAAATATTTTCATCCAATTCTGCTATGGTTGATTGCACTATTTTAGAATCATTTCTTGAACATATTGTAATAAATAAGCCTAGCTCATTCGCTAGCGTTTTAATAAAATTCATAAATGCTATAAATGGAGCTCCATGATAAGAGTACATATTTTCTTTAATCTCATTCATCCCGACTTCGGATAGTGTTCCCTTCCATAATGTATCATCTAAATCAAGAACAATAGCTTTATATAATATTTTTAATTTGCTAATTATTTGTGCAATAATCTTCATACTGATTATTCCAACGACGGATATACCTGTTTTACTTGAAAGTTCAACAATGGTTGGTAGATTTTGGATTTGATATTTAAAATTGTAGGATGTATCCTTTGTGATATTATTGCAAGTAACGTCTATGTGATTGATACTATCGTGATTGCCTTCAAATTTTATAGTAAGATTGTTTTCTTGGAGTTGCTCACACAAGTACGTTAAAACCTTATCATCGTTATGAATAAACCTATTTAGGCCTGAAATGGTAATTAAAAATTCGTCATTATTATAGGCGCGAAATTTTCTGACAAAGCTATTTATGTAAACTTGTAAGATAATTATTCCATCCATAATGCATTATTTTATCCAGTCGTCTGGAATATTATTTAAATCTTCTTTTTGTCCAATCTAAAATAAACTGGTGAAAAATCTAGAAATTCAGCTTCTTCATAAAATTGGATAGCTTCTTCATCGTTATTATCGTAGTGATTACTCCTATAGAGGTTATAACCAGCTTTAGTTTTATTGTCATATTCATCATAACACATTTCATCAAGTAGAGCCTTAATATCTTTTAATGATAATTCTTGGGGAAAATGTTTTGGAATTATTTTAAAATAAAAATCATAATTAATCCCTTTATCATTGATTGATGGGGGTAATACTAAATGTTTATCCCATCTCAGTTCAATATGCTTAAGTCCAACTGATTCATGAACGAGAGCATTAGGAGTAAATGCTTTCGTCAAGTTTTCTTTTAAATAAAATTTGTGATAGGGAGCATAAAATATTATATGAAATCCACCGCTGGGAGTTTTTATTACCCATTCATAGTTTTTGGGTAATCCTAGTAGATTTAATGTATATTCAATGAAAGTGTCATTATTTTTGAAATAATACTTTCTAGTGTAGTCTGGAGGTTGGGGAGGATAAATTCTAGAAACGCCCTCTTTGTATAAAAAATCAAAATCAATTGCTCTTATATTATTAAAACCAAGAACAACACCAATACCTGTAGAATTTTCCCAATTTAAATTTTGCATTTCGGCAAGAGGTTGTCTTATGTTTGCTATTTTATATCTATCATTGGTAGGTGATTTGTAGGGATGTTTTGCTTTTCCTTCATTTAGTTTAGGTATAATATGAGTTACATTAAACCCCATATTGTAGTAATAATTTGCCCAAAGTCGTAGATCTTTCATATTCCTGTATATATTACTAACTTTCCAGTTGGAATTAGTATTATAAAAATATCATTCTCAATTTTTTTGTAGTTGAGTATAAGAGTTAATGTTTTCCAAGTTAATCTTTCGCCACATTTTAATTTTTTCGATTTTAAAAGTCGTTTTGAAAACCTATATAAACTCAATAAAATATTTCTTTTGGTAAATATGAATAAATCAACTCTATCAATTCTGTATTCAATAGTAGAACTGTAGGTCCCATCTATTAAGATATTTTGTTCATCTAATATTTGCTTTAATTCTAATATGTCTTCGTCTTTTGATTTGCGATTACAGTTTGCCTTATACAAAAAATCATCTAAATCAATTAGCTTGTAACCCAATATTTGCGAAAGTTGTATCGATAAAGTCGACTTACCAGACCCGGGACAGCCACAAACATTTATGGTTTTAAAATTCTTTTCACTTATCAATTTTACTATTTCAAAAAACGACAGTTCAGTCATCTTTTATAAATGTGCTTGAATAAGCAATATCTTATTTCTCAAAATCCAGTTCTGGCAGAATTACCTTTGATTCCTTCTCTTTTTCGGGATCTTTCCAATAAAGGATAAAATTAATTCTTGCATTTTTTAAGAGATATCCTTGATCCTTAAGCTGAGAGATAGTCTCGCTAAATTTCTTTGAGAACTTTAAAACTATGTCTCCTGAATTATTAGCGCAACCTTCGTCCTTAATAACTAAAATATCACCTGGAACTAGACGATTAATCTGGGATTGCCTGTATTCAAAGAATCCGAGATTGACATCACTAAATGATAATTGCATCGAGATCTTTTCTGGTGGTTGGTAATTTTCCTGGTCAACTATTGAAACAAGTCCTTCAGCTTGAAATCTGTCAAAGAAATTGCTATTGTGATGGATAATAAGGCTTTGTTTGGCTCTTGTCATTGCGACATATACCGGTCGCTTCTTTTCATCACTTGTCAGGTCACAATTTTCGAGCATGATAAATACATTGGCAAACTCTTTACCCTTTGCTTTGTGTATTGTTGATACAAAGATTGTTTCTCCATCTTCCCCCAAAAAATCTTCTAATTTTGATTCGCGTATAAACACTTCTAAATCAGAATAATATTTGATCCTGGTATTTGTGGATTCGAAGTCTTTTATAAGGTTTCTACAGATCTCCAATTTTGAGCTATTGGAAAATTTTCTGAATAAGTCAGTTTTACTTTTTGCCCAGGTTTCATCACAAATTGAAGGAGAATCATCCATTGATTTCAGTATTCCAAGGAAGTAACGGACTTCTAAAAGATTGTACAGATTGAAACCGTCATTAGTTTGGATCAGCTTAGCCTTGAATCCATTTTTTATTAGTAGACCTGTAATGTTAAGAGCTTCCTTATTTGTTTGGGTTAAAATGCATGTAGTTCCGGAAAGGTCAGTCGAAATGATATCATTTACAGTAGGAACTATTAAATTAGTGCTCAGGTACTTTACTGTTTTGATAATCCCATTTCCCTTATCATATGCGACAATTGGTAACGTTTTTAATCTATGGTTTATGGTCTTGACAAATTGATTAGAGAATGAGACTAAGTTGCTTTTACTCCGAAAATTATCAAAGAGTTCATACTTTTTTGCATTCTTTTCAGTAATAAACTTCTCCATGTAGACAGAATCAGCCCCTCTGAATGTAAAAATGTTCTGATCATCGTCGCCCACAGCAAGCACTCTCATATCTTCATTTTCCTCAATAAGTGCATTAATCAGATTAAACTCATCCACATCCATGTCCTGTGCTTCATCAATTACAAGAACCATTTTAGATATCCGGCTCTGCTCGACTTCATGATTTTTGATCTTTTCAATAGTTGTTTTAAGTATCTCATCAGATTTTTCAATACTGCCAACTTTCCCCAACAAATCGAAACAGTAGGAATGAAATGTTTTGATTTCAATAAAATTAGCTGCATTACCATACAGCCCTATCAATCTCTTCTTAAACTCTGTTGCAGCTGCTCTGGAAAAGGTGAGCATCAAAAGTTGTTCGTGCTTAATGTCCTCCATTAAAAGCAGGGAAGCAAGTTTATGGACTAGCACTCTTGTTTTTCCGCTTCCAGGTCCGGCGGCAATAACAATGTATTTGGATTCTTTATCATTAATAATTGCTAATTGAGCAGTAGACAAGGATCCGAATAACTGACGAAATTTTGCGGGAGTTAAATTTCTTTTTATGTCATCAAGACGGCTTCCCTTAAAGTATTTATTGAGAAAAACAGGATAATTCAGTTTAAAATAATCTTCCACGAATTGAAGTGCTCCACGATAATCTTCCACCATTTTCTTTGCATACTCTCCAACAATGTGTATCTGCTGCACTTTGTTCTGGTAAAACTGATCTAGTTTTTGATAGTCCTCCTTTTTATACTGAGCTTTATTATTCTGTTCTACCTTTTCGATCGTCATTTTATTATAGACAACCAGGAATCCTCCTTCAATCTTAATTGCCTCAATTCTTGATAAATAGAACAACGTATCTTCAATATCATCTGTTGAAACTTCGAATTTGAATAATTCCAAACTCTTCTCGTATGCTTCTTTGAGCTCAATAACTGAAAATTCTATTAATATCTCTTCCGCATTTGCATCTTCATTATTATCAATTTTCCCATAAAGAAATTCAACGATGAATTTTGCAAGAGAATGTCTCTTTTTAAATTTTTCCTGTAAAACATCCTTAGGTTGGGCACAAATGATAACAACATGATTTTTTGAGTTCTCCAGATTTTGCCTTTTAATCCAATTCTTTATTGCCCAAAAATTGATGATGGTTTTTAATTTGTTTGGCGTAACATCCTGACAACCTGCTTCAATAGCCTTCTCATTCAATTCCTTGAGATGATATGTTTTTTCCTTTTCTTCAAGTTGCTGAAGGAAAAATTCTTCTATTTGGCGGAAAGTTTCAGCGATTGATTTTGACCGGTTTACAGCGTCTCCTTTTTTTATGAAAGCAGTCAGGTCTTTAGTGTCTGCTAAGATTTTCTCTTCTCGTAGCAGAGTAATAATTTTAATTACTTCTTCCTTTACAATGCCAAGGTGATCAGATATATAGTCAATTCTTGATTCAGCAACTTCGTCATTAGATTGTCTTTTGCTTTTACTCGAAATTAGTTTCTTTATTATTCGGATTGCTTTTACTTTCTGCTTTTCATCGAATCGTTCTGAGGAGTTGATTTTGTCAATTGCATCCTGTGCATTTTTAGTTAAGATACTATTTGCAAAAATCCGAGGTACATTTTGTCCCCGCTTCAAGTATCCGGCTTCTTCCAGTGCTGAAATAGCCGTTGTAACACGTGTTTCAATTTCGGTTATACCCTCATCCCAACCGGCTTTTCGGGCAATCTCTAATGCAGAATTTGAAACTGTCGAGCGGAACTTTGTAATCTCTTTTATAGCCTTCCAGACCTGTTTTATCTCCTTGATGCTAAGCTTGGTTTGATTAAGAAGCGTAAAGTGTTTTCCAAGATCATCCTCATTATAAAGAACATAACAATCTGCAATTATGTTTTCATCCCGGCCAGCTCTTCCTGCCTCCTGGACATAGTTTTCCAATGAATCAGATATTTCGTAATGGATAACCATCCCAATGTCTTTCTTGTCAACACCCATACCGAAAGCAGAAGTTGCAACCATTATCTGAACTTCACCTGAGATAAAAGCATTTTGGTTTTCAGTTTTTTCCTTAACATCCATCTTTCCATGGTAAGGTTTAGCATTGAAACCATCTTTATTTAAGGCGTCGGCTAGCAGATATGCTTTTCTTGTCCTGGAAACGTAAACAATGGTTGGACAGTTTTTACTTTCAATAAGATCACGGAGCTTGTTATATTTATCCTGTTCATTGCCGTTTTCAAATACCTTATACTGAAGATTTGTTCTTGATTCACCTGATCTGTAGATTTCAAGATTCAAGGTTAATTTATCTTTAAAGTAGTCTCTGATATCTTCAATTACCTTTTGTTTTGCAGTAGCTGTAAAGCAAGAAACCGGAATTCCTTCCTGTAGATTCTTTTTTTCCTGCAGGGACTTGATAAAATCACCGATATACAAGTAATCGACCCTGAAATCCTGTCCCCATGAAGAAAAGCAATGAGCTTCATCAATTACAAACCGGATAATAGTTCTTCCTAATAGAAGCCTTTCAATAGTTTTAGATCTCAAAGATTCAGGTGAAATGTAAAGTATTGAAGCAGAACCATCCTCAACTCTTTCAAAGGACTTACTCCGTTCGATAGGATCAAGTAAACCATTTATAGTAACCGCGTCTGTAATATTAATCTTCTCAAGGTTATCAACCTGATCCTTCATCAGTGACTGCAGCGGAGAGATTACGACAGTCAATCCTTTCATATTCTCTCCACTCATTAAAGCAGGTAACTGGAAAGTTAATGACTTACCGCCGCCAGTTGGAAAAACAACCAGGATTGATTTATTCTCTATTGCCGCCTTAACTGCATCCTCTTGCAAAGGTTTGCCACCATAGGTTCTGAATGAATTAAAACCAAAATAGTGATTAAGTCCTGCATAATGGTCCAGCGCTTTATTGCAGTAAGTGCATCCGGTAATGCATGGTTTATTTCTAAGAAGAGACATTATTCTCTCAAATTCCGGATAATTTTTTATTACCCATGGAGGAGTAATAGAGTATTTATTATTGCAATTTATCAACGCCAGGCAATAGGCAAGCTCTATCGGATGTGCGGAAATTATATCACCTAACTTTGAATTACTGCAGATCTTATCGTTGAAATATTGCTGTATAATGATTTCTAAAGTATCAGGACTCCCGGTTTTGAATGAATTGTATTCAAAAAATGACCGGAACTCATTTTTGTCTTTTAGCAGGAGATAGTAAATACTCTTTAATGAATCATCCAGTTCATTGAAAGCAGATACTTCATCATTAAACAAATCCCTGGCTTTTATTGAATCATTCAGCGGATTATTTAACTCTTCTGACTGAAGCTTATCATCTTTTAAAAGATGGTGATATGGCCTCATTGGGAAAAGCAAAGGTGATAGAAATAATGTGTCTATTACCTTAAATTGAGTTATACCAGAATCAGATAGAGCTTTTTGAAGATATTTTAGATCATGGTTTAAGATGTTGTGCCCACAAATAAATCTTGTTCCATTTATAAATGAAATGAATTCTGAAGTCGAACTTGAATGGAAAGAATTCCCGTTATCCTTAATTCCTCCAATATCAAGGATTTCCTGCCTTTTCAGACTGATTTCGGTATCGAAAAACGCGATAGAATTCATGCGTATCTATTTCCAGACTAACTTTGAAATTTCAAAAAGGAGTTTTTGTCGTTGTTCTAGTTCCAATGGACCAAATTGATTCATCGGAACCAGATCAAGGTCATACTTTTGTTTTAGGTCATCCATATCTTTTTTTGATTTATAAGTATCCTCCCTTAAGGTTTCGTTCCAGTAGAGTGTGTTTGCATATGTTTTTAACTTAGCCGAGTATAATTCATTATTGCTTGAAATATTATCTTTCCCTTTTAGAAGAAGAATTCCACCAACGCGATTTCTTTCCTGTTCAAATAAATCTTCGTCATTGTTAAATAGAGCAAGGTTGACAGGATTATGTGATAATATATGCTCTATGTGGAAACCTGTCTTTGAACCGGTTTTGGTGACCAAATCTTCAATCGGGTGCTTCATCCCCAAATTAAGATTTTCTGCAAAGAACTGGTCAATACGGGCAAAGAAGTACCTTTTAAAACGAGTATTCAGGTTAATACCAGTATTCCTGAAATATGCGTATTGCAATGGCTGATTTGCTATAGAACTTCGCCTGTTTGTAAGTTCCTCAAGTAAGTATTTATCAAATACTTTTCTGATATCGCCGAGTTCCCCGTTTCTGATTTCACTTGATATTTTATACAAAGCATCATTAAAAGCATTACTGTCATATGCATTTTGCAATTGTAATAAGGAGAATAGCCGGTCAATTTCGGTTGATACAACATTTATTTTATCATCTTCCTGATAATCATTTAGTTTACAGGAAGATAGTATTAATAAAAATTGACCGTCCATTTCATTCAATCGGTTATAGAAAACTATTGGGAGATTTGGTCTTTTAAAATAATAAGCATCAAGGATTTTGATGTAAAGATTAGTGTAATATGTAAAGGTCTTTTCAAGAAATATCTTTACCTCAGAGGCATTGTGTTTAAGCTTAAGGTGAGTGTTCATATCATTAGTAAACATCTCCCGATGGTACTCTCCATCAAAACGGGTCCCATCTTTCCTGTTATCAGAGTATTTGGCTTTTAAATAGTATCTGAAAAAAGTATCAATTTCATCATCTTTGAATTTATTGATCCTTTTAACTTTATCTTCCCATAAACCATTATAGTTTTTCTGATCAAGTTCAATCTTATCGATTTGACCCAGAAGTTTGCCTTTTAAGATTTCATATGGTTTTAGACGAATTCCTCTATCATTAATGACTTCAAAAACCATAGGGACATTGGTTTGCTCGACAGATAAATTAATCATTACAAGCCGATACAAAAAATAGTAAACAAATGTTTCAAACTTATGGCTATCAGGTAATTCAGTGGTCATCCATCTGTTAATCAATTGATAATTGTTTAGGATATTCACCGATGTAATTCCGGCGCTGGTATTCATATCTTTAAATTCTTTCGTGCCTTCAAACAAATCATCCAAAATCCTTTTGTGCTTTTCATGATTCATCCAGAAAGAATAATCGGTACCTGAATAACCAGCAATTTTAGTTTCGATCCATTTATTGGTCTTTGAATTAAACTTTTTAGACAGATGGAAAAGGTTTATAAGAATTAAAGTCAGTGTAGTTAATCTCTGTTGGCCATCTACAACATATACTTTTCCATCAATAGTATTAGTCACATAAGTGTTGAGATAATACCAGGGATATTTTGCCATGACAACCTCTTTCGAGGGATCAAGGGATTTGTTATTTTCATATTCCTGATTGAATTTGAAGAAAATATCATCGAGTAAGCGGTGAACCGGTTCAGTGGTCCACTTATAATCCCTCTGGTAGAAGTCGATGTAATAGGTAGTATTCGAGAATACCCTGTCAATATTTTGATTGTCGGGAGCTATTTCCATATTGGGCAGTTTTTAGTCAGCAAAATATTTTCTAAAATGGGTCATATTATAAATTCAATATTTTCATGGTTCATTTACTAAAGCTTCTTCATATTCTTTCTTTTTTAAAACAGTGTCATATAGTCCGATATCTTCACCTTCGTGCTTGTTAATTCCCAGATATCCCAGACTTGGATCTTCATATCTTTTAAATTTATAGACCGCATCATTCATTAAGGCGCTATTAAAGACACCCAGACTTACCAATAGCTCAAAATCCTTTACAGTTAATCCGGTTACTTTTTTAAAAAGACCTGGCTCAAGTTGAGTGATTACATCTTTAAGGCTTCTTTCCCTGTAATCGGTCAGATACATAAAGATTGGAACCCTGGTTGCAAATTTTATAAGTTTATCCTGAATTTGCTTTCTCAGGCTTTTATACTTTTTTTCTTCCTCTGTAAGTTCCTTTTTCTCCTTCCTGGTTAGATCTCTTTCGTTGGCTTCTTTCTTTATCTTTTTAACTGCTTCTGATTTATTAATGATGGTTTCAATATCCTGATTCAGATTTCGGAATCCTTCAATACTCATTAAAGCCTTCATTGCCTCTTCATTGTTCATGAGGCGAGCAAGTGTGTTGTTATCCACGTTGACAAGCAAAGCACTTTCCCAACGCCTGGCAAGTAGGGTTGCAGTTGTTCCGCTCATTGCCATATCGAGAATACCCGCGGCATCCACTTGTTTCATAGAACTGCCATCATAAGCCAGAACCGGCAGAAAATTAATAAATTCGGCAACTTTTGCTTCGGGATTGGATTCGTTCACATTCAAACGGCAACTGTAATCTGCAATTTGTCTCAATGCTCTATCTGGAGCAAAGTCGAAAACATAACATTCCTGTTTCAGAATTTCTTCTTTGTTTGGAGATTTACTGCCAGGATTTTTTATGGTCCATGGAGATTGTACCCTGAATGCAGCCTGAAAATAGGTTTCAGGACTCGAAGAGTTACGCAGCATAAAGATTCCAGTCCATGGTCTGACAGTCACGCCTGTTGTTAGTTTTCCGCACGAAAGAGTTATGGTTTTAGATTCTAATGGATTATCCGTCATAGCATCAAAAACCGGAGGTAATGCCTCCACTCCGATCCCAGCTACTGCACCTGCCGCCACAACAATGGAATAATCGTGGTAGAATTTATTTTGACGTTGTTTAAGCAAATTTGCCATAGCATTGCAGGAAGCAACTGTCGGTAAGAACCAGAAAGTGTGATTTAAAACTTTAAGCAATGGAGCATGAGAAAATGGCAATGGAGGTTTTTTTGCTCCCATCTTTAGGTTGTCGACTGTTGTTTCAGTAAATGAACCGCGAATAAGGTCTAACCATTTTTGAACTTCATCCTCGTATTTAAACCTTGCTTTACGCCCTTCACCTTCTGCTGAAAAGAATACATTGAGATCAAATTCATTAAACTCACCCTTCATTGCTATCTCCCTGATGGAATCAGGTAACTGATAGGTGAGCATTACCATTCTCGGAAGGCAGGCATAAGGATTGTTATCTCTTTTCCAATTCTCCTTTGCTTTCTGTTCATCTGAATACGTCCAGTTAAAGATCTGTTCTTCAATGAATTCACCTGAGGCAATTGCTCTGAAAGGAGTTCCTGACAAATAGAGATAATGGTTGGTAGTGATAGGAATCATTTCCTCATCAAAATAATCAATTCCCTCACCTTCACCGAACTCAATTTCTTTCTTACTTTCGGCTTCAAACAATTCCTTCGCATTTTCTCTCCAGGCCCCATAATGATATTCATCGAATATTACACAGTCCCAATCCATTGCATGAACCCATTCATTCTTTACTTTGATGCCACCGACTTCGTTTTTTCCTAGGTAGTCCTGGAATGAGCCGAAACATACTATTGGTTTGCTTTTTTTGCTCTGGGAAAAAGATAAGCCGTTTCTTGAAATGAACTGCCAACCTGCGAAATCCACGTGATTTTTTATATCTTCTTCCCATGCACTCTGAACTGCTGGTTTGAAAGTGAGTACAAGGATTTTTCTCCAGCCCATAGTTTTTGCCAGCTGATATGCTGCAAAGGTTTTGCCAAAGCGCATTTTTGCATTCCAGAGAAAGTGAGGTGTTTTCTCTGGATTTTCTTTTTTATAACTCTTGAAGTAGGTTATGGTTTTATTGACTGCATTTTCCTGTTCGGGCCGCATTGCGAATGTGAGAGTCCTGTTTTCTTCGTTTTGCTCTCCGCTTTTAATGGCCCAAACAGCTGCTTTTATATCCTTAATTGTGCACCTGAACCATTCACCCTCCGGGTTTTGAATACCCTGTTTACGTAAATAGAAGTGAACATCGTGGTCGGTAAACGAACTGCCATCATTTCGCATAGCAGATTCCTCGTACACAATTTTATATTTAATACGTGCGGTTTTTAACTGTTCCGCTATCCTTGATTGTGCATCCCGGTCGGTAAAGCCAATTTTGAGTAACCCTATATGTGTTGATACGCCTATCAATTCATATGCATACACAACTGGGTTAGATGACGGACGAGGAGGGAAGAAATTTTTCTTACTCATCTAATTGTTCATTTTGAGTTAATTCCATTGGACGAATAATACTTTCAATAAAACCAATTTCTTCTTTGGTTAAATTGAATTTTTTATAGAGTTTTTCATCTGTCCATCGCTCTTTCATTGATAAATCTGGAACAAAAATGAATTTGCTCTTTGTTATATTTTGGGTCAGTAAAATTGTTGAGACTAAGAACCTGCAAAATTTTGTTTTTAAAAAATCTACCATATTTTCCGCCTCATTTTTAGTTTCATAGCTTCCTGCTACTAAATACGATTCAGTACAAACAGTTTTAGGGGACATTACCTCAACTCTAGAGAAAATTCTTCTTTTACCTTCTTTATCTGGTTGTCCACCATGATCATTTGATGCTTTTGAAATAAGTACTTTCCATTTATTAATTAACTCGACTCCATTTGTAACTTTTTCTGAAGAAATTTTACCTCTACCTGTGCTAGAGATAAGTATTAAATCCCCCTTTTTTTCTGGTTTTATACTTGAGACAAGGCCAAAGGGCATCCTACTTGAAACTATTGCATCCAAATATGTACTACTTTTTTGTCTGACCTTATGAATTATCCCAATTGCAATATTATCTCTAACGAATGACTCAAATTCATCAAGATAACGTTTAGATTTTATTGTACTATTTTTCCTTATAGTTTCAACTTCACAAATGCCTTTATTATCTCTATCCCATAAAAAATAGCAAACACCACCAGCTATATCCACACCTGGAAAACAATCTCTGGAATCGGCGAAATCCACAAGCTTTCTTATCCTCCTATCTTTAAGCATTTCACTTCTAAATTCATCCAATCCTTTTCCCCCCGAGTACCATCTAGCTGGGATAATCATCGACAAATATTTGGGATTAAGTTTTATAGCTTGTTCAATAAAAAGATTGTAAATAGGGGTGGCACTTGAACCAGTTCCTCCTCCATCATTTAATTGATATGGTGGATTTCCAATTATGACATCAAATTTCATATTGAATATTTTATTTGGTTTGTCTGTATGAATAAAATTGTAAGCATAAGTTTCGAGAGCATCCCCTCGGTCATAAACTTCCTGGCTGGCACCGCAGTATTTGCATCTCCCGTCTTTCCAGCTGTGTTTTTTTGGTTCAAAAAGTATATTGCCATGTGGATTCGTGAATGTTTCACAGAAGGAATATTTCCCGTTTGCGTATTTTGAGCCATAAACGCTTCTTCGTGATAGTAATGAAGTCAATTCGGTTATGGATATTCCAAATATTTGATTTTTGAAAATATGGTCTATACGTTTTTGCTTATCTTTTATCTTTCTTTCCAATCCTCTGTCGAGCCTTCTTGCAATTTCACGTAAAAACACACCGCTTTTGCTAACCGGATCTAGAAACTTTGCATCAGAATTACTCCATAGATCTGCGGGCAGTAAATCAAGAATATCGTTTACAAGATTCGGAGGTGTTAATACCTCGTCATTGCTCAGATTGGCAAGACAGGTAAGTACATCGGGATTATAGTTGTTTTTGAACATGTTCAGCTAAATTATAGATCGATTGTAATGGATATGTCTTTACTGGTTCGGGGATAAATACGTCATCCCCAAGATCAGAGAATAGATTAGGAACATCATAAGCTTTAGTTTCTAGAAGGGTTTTCATTTTAAAATCACGCCTCTGTACCAAATTTTTAACCACCAGAGACCATTCAGAGAAAGTAATGGGTTCCTGAATTAAACCAGCTGTTTTAAGTGTCAGTGCATCTCCAAAAATTATATTTAGATATAAAACATAATCAACACTATTAAGATAGGATTCATTGATTTTGACTTCAAAAAGCTTTATATATCTACTTTTGAATATTTCAAATAAATTCTTTCGGCAGATTATGGCATTATCCTCTAGAATGTCAATTCCATATATGCTTGATATTGCCAAGAATGCATAACGTTCATACTCTTTCTGGCTTTTTGAATAGCGGCTTTCCACTATATTCAGTTTCCGTTTTAATATTTCAGCTAAAAAAATGCCTTCTCCACAAGCAGGCTCAAGAAAACGGGAATCAATTCTTTCAGTTTCTTGCTTTACAAGATCCAGCATGGCATTTACCTCACGGTCAGCAGTGAATACCTCGCCATGATCAGCTACTCTTTTCTTGGATTTTACCTGTTTGTTTGCTTTTATTTCTTCTTCTACACTGTTCACTTTGTGTCTTTAATAATTTCAGTCAGCTAATTTACTTTTTATTATCCGGTTGTTCCACTGTGTACGGGCTAAAAATGGCTCTTTTGGTTTTGCATGAGGGTTGGATTATGGGAGGGGGCAAAAGCAAATGTGCCATTTGTGCGTAGGCCAATAATTTTAAAATTTTTGTGCGCGGGCCAAGTCCCGATAGAAAGCACCAAGTTTTCTTGTCACGATTAAGTTGTCAAGGTTGCAGAATTTTGTCCCTATCCACTTAACTGTCATGTTTATAGAGGCTTGCCCATAACGTTCGGCGGTATGTTTTGTTTGTGTGCCCGACGATAGGAGGGTTGGCGC
>CALBTS010000254.1 GCA_937968035.1 uncultured Methanomethylovorans sp. | reverse complement strand
GATCGTATTCGGTGACTGGAGTTCAGACGTGTGCTCTTCCGATCTCTTCTGAAAACTATTTCAAAAAAAGGGAAGATGTACAAAAACTAAGACATAAAGCAATTAGGATGTCTCACAAGTATCATTTTGAAAACAATAAATTTTATCACGATTATTGTAAGTTAAAGGGAATTAATGGAGAGATTAAGCCTGAAGATTTTCATAAGATCGTAATACCTGATGGCGTATTTAAGTCGTATCAAATGGAATCGCCAGAAAAGAGCCCACAGGAATTTAAAAAATGGATTGATAGAATATCTTCAGTTCCTATAGACTTCACCCCTAAGGGCATGGGTTCACTGGAAAGTTTTCTTCAAGAATTTTATTCAAATGGAATGTTACTTGGTTTTAGTAGCGGTACTTCTGGGAAACTTACATTTTTGCCAAGAGACGAATTTACTAGGTCAATACTTATTAGATCTTACACTGAAGCAATTGATGCAACTCTAAAACTTGACAAAGGTAAGGAGAAATTCATTCTTGGAATTCCAAAAAAAACTTTTCTCCAAGTAGGATTCAATGGAAAAGTTGTCGCTGACTACATATCTCCGGGCAATGTCTTCCATGCATTCGAGGAATTAAAAGCTGATATAATAAGGCTTAGAATGAGGGGTCCAAGATCTTCTAAAGAGAAGGCAATGAATTATTTTATCAAGAAGATGCTACCCAGGATTGAGAAGAATGCAATACGAAACATAGTAAATGAGCTTGAAAAAAATCAGGGGAAAAAAGTAGTCTTTATGGGGCCACCATTTTTAATAATTGACACTGCAAAATATGTTTTGGAACATGGAATTAATGCAAAGATTGGCGAAGATAGCTTTTTAGCTTCAACAGGTGGATTTAAAGGAAGATCAATTGTCAGCAGAGATAAAATGAATGAGTTGATTGAAGAGGCTTTTGGATTAGATCCAAAGAGATATATCGATCTTTATGGAATGACAGAGGCAAACTCAATTATGATTGATTGTACGGAAGAAAACAACAAGCATGTTCCTCCTTGGATGGAAGTAATATTGTTTGATGAGCACATGGAACCCATACCCCAAGAAGGTAAGGTTACTGGAAACTATGCGTTCCTCGAACCATCTTCAAGATCCTTCCCTGGATTTATTACTACAGGAGATAAATTAAAGGTAGACTATGATGGATGTCCAGGATGCAACAAAACTACTCCAATTCTTCTTAGCATTGAGAGACTCCCAAGAATTGAAAGTAGAGGGTGTTCTGGAGTACTTGCAAAAACGGTGGCTGGTTAAATGTCAGAGTTAAAAGGCTACTACTTACCTAACTCTCTAAAGTCAATTGAAAAAGAAATGGAATTTAGTGAGAAAAAAGTTAATGACTATACTTTACTGATACCAAGTATTAATCAGGATAACATAAAGGAAATAGTAAGAGGTCTAAAGGAAAATAGGAAAAAATACCTCGCAGATATGCCATTTTCTGAGATTGCCAGGGCGTATGGAGAAGTATCAAGAACTTGGTCAGATAATAAATATGAAAAAAAGAAGATTGCTCTTGAGTTGTTACCCGTACTTACAAATCTTTCTCCAGAGTTAATAGAATTTTTTCAATTTAGGTCTATATATAAAATCGATGAAAAAACTATTAATTTCTTGTCAACTTTGAGCTTACCTCCTGAAGTCTTCAAAAGTTTCGCCCCAATTGAAGGGGCAAATACTTTTGTTAGGGCCTATGCAGGATTTAGAGATAAAATTGCCCTAAAAAAAATATCCCAATATGATAAAGAAATAGAGTTAGTGACTTACATAACGCCTTCTAATGTTCCAGGTTTTATTGAAAGTCTGGGCATCTTTATTGCAAGTATTGTAAAGGCTTCGGGCCTAATTAAAACACCTTCAGTCCAACCTCTATTTGCACCGTTATATGCTGAATCTGTTGCAGAAAAAAGCAAAGAGATTGGTGAAACAATCGCTGTTGTTCCATGGGCGGGAGGGGACCAATCAATTGAGGACGTGATTTTCAGAAATTCAAATGTGGTCAGTGTTGTTTCGAGTACTCAAACAGCAATGTCCGTTAAGGGCAGAATAGATGAGCTAAATAAAGAAGGCATCTCCATCAAAGGTTGCTACCACGGTGGAAAATTTGGGGTAGAGCTAATTGCGAAAGAGATGGCAAATAGGGACGTTGCTGGGCTTGCTGCAATTGATGGAATTGGATATGAAGGTTATATGTGCGGGTCTCCTGCTTTTGGATTTTTTGTTGAAGAAGGCGGGGAGCTTAGTCCAATAGAATTCGCTGAGGCATTAGCCGATGAAATGGAAAAACTATCAAAGTCAATTCCCCAGACAAACTTTTTCAGAAAATTAAGGGAAGTTAAAATTGGAGAAATTATTTCGAGGCCAGAGTTTGACGGAGGTCAGAGGATTTTTTCATCTTCAGAACAAAACTTTGCAGTGATCTATGAATCTAAATTTAATCTAAATCCTATAGGGCAAAACAGACTAATCAGAGTTTTCGGTGTTAAAAGAGATCGGAAGAGCACACGTCTGAACTCCAGTCACCGAATCCGATATCGTAT
>CALBTS010000253.1 GCA_937968035.1 uncultured Methanomethylovorans sp. | reverse complement strand
TGCAAATCAACCTGAGCAATTTATTAAAGATGACATGACCGGAACCATTTGTTCCAGCCGGCTTCTATAAAAACTGCAACTTTTTCTCGCTCTAATCGTTTAATATTTCAGATTAATGGATAATTTTGAGCTGTTAATCAATACATATTTGTCATTCGTCAAATTTATCAACATAATTTGGATCATGTATAAGTGTAATCCTTTCAATTATTGTACATCAGTCAATGGCATTTCAAAGCTTTACACCTGATATGTCTGTGATTCTAATCATCTGTTGGTAAATATGAGAACTAAGATTCTTGCTATGCAGTATTTGATGTTGCCCGGGAAAATAGTATGATACGATTGCTGAGTTTTATAATTATTTGTTTTTTGTATCAGGTGATCTCATTCTCACAGAGTTTTACTGTAATTGGTCTGCCTGATACGCAATCATATATAAATCTTGGCGAACCGGATGACAGTGCAAAATGGATGTCTCAGGTATATTGGATACGTGATAACTATATCGACTCAAATATAGTATTCGTTTCTCATTACGGAGATGTGACTGATGGTAACACTACTACGGAATGGAAATTTGCAGATAGGGGATTTGATATTATTGAATCAGTTAATATTCCGTATGGTATTGCACCAGGTAATCACGATAGATCATATCATGATGGAGCTTTCCATTACGAGAATTATAATACATATTTCGGTAGTGATAGATTTGCGGGACGAGATTATTATATAGGAAGTTACGGTGCATATGATCAATATAATGTGCAGTTTTTTGAAGCTGCCGGTATGGAATTTATGATATTGCATTTAACCTATTCTGCTGAACCACCAGGTATTGCGTGGGCAGATGCAGTGTTAAAAGCCTATCCTGAACGTAGAGCAATTGTTACATCTCATAATATAGCAAACTATGATTCGGTACTTGATACCGCAGTATTCGATTATTCGGGTCAAATGATATATGATGGCTTAAAAGACAATCCAAATCTGTTTCTGATGCTATGTGGTCATTATCATGATACTCAAAGAGCGACTCGAAGGATGGATTCCTTTAATGGCAAAGTCATTCATACACAAATGGCTAACTACCAGGGCTTAAACGGGCATATCAGGATTTTGAAATTCATCCCTGAGAAAGACTCTGTGTATGTTACAACATATTCTCCACTATATCGGACATTTCTGACAGATCCGGATAATCAGTTTGCCTTTTATTTTGACATGGTTGCAGAACCTGCCGAAAATGACGTCAGAATTCCAAATCTCACAGGCGCTGCCATTGAAGAATCAAATCCATCATTACTAAAGTTGACATATGATTTGCCTTTAGTTGAAATAGCACCTCCTCTTTCCTCATTTGACGTGAAAGTGGGTTCTTCTACTGTTGAAATCAAATCAATAAGTGTTGCAGGGACAGAGGTCAAACTCGTGTTATCAACTCAAATATTTAAAGGTGAAACAGTAACAGTATCTTATAAAAAACCGGCAATCAACCCTTTGCAGACTTCCGCCGGAGGGCAGGCCGCATCTTTTACGGCCAGGTCAGTGACAAATA
>CALBTS010000252.1 GCA_937968035.1 uncultured Methanomethylovorans sp. | reverse complement strand
GATCGTATTCGGTGACTGGAGTTCAGACGTGTGCTCTTCCGATCTTTCCCAAGGCCAGGATAAGCCCCACTCAACGGGCTTCATAGCCTCTTCCATTACATCGTCAACAGATACAATCCCATCAGGTCTGAATGCTTGGGCAGCAAATACTGAATTAAAAAACTCAGCAGTCTTACCCTTTTTCAACATATCAGCAGCATCCTTCTCAGAGAAGGACATTATCTTAACTTTACCAGGAGTCAGCAGTTCTGCAATCTCTTTGGCAGCCTTATTCCCAGGCTCATCTTGATCAAGAGCAAGAAAGATGTGCTCGAAAGTTTCAAGCCACTCAATATTATCACGTACAGACCTAGAGTTTGCGCCACTAGGAAGAGATACCACCCTATAGTTCTTACCACGATCTCGCAGCATCTGAGTGGCTGCTAGGGCGTCGATCTCACCTTCAGTGATAATAAGAAGCTTACCACCTTCACCGATACGATTCTGACCGAATAGCTCAAGTCCTGAACCCGTGCCGATTATCTTAAAATCTTTTTCAGCAATATTGCGTTCTTTGTAGGCGACAAGTTTGCCGTCCTTGAAATAAGGATAGTAGTGATACTCCGGCTCTCCAGTCTCTTCACTGATACCAATCCTTACACCATACTCATTAGCAATATCTTTACGAATACCCCGATCAGGTACGCCGAGACCAGTAGCTGAATTATCCGCTACCCAACTCAATGTCCTAGGTTTATAACCACTATGTTGTTGTTTTTGTTCTACTTGTTGTGCTTCCATATTATATACCGAGTGGGAGCAGACTTTGCAGTGACCAAATAATCGGCCATCTTCATTATCTCGTACTATGGTGAACCCATCTGAAGATGGGCATACTGGACAGGATGTCCTATATAGGAATGTAGTATCATTGCTCATTTAGTCTCCTAGACAATCTCCTGCATCTTTTCTCCAATCACCTCTAAGAAATCTAATGGTACTGAGTACATTACCACCCTAATGGATGGGTCCTCAGGATTGGCTACCCAACTCGGTGCCTTATGAAAAAAATTAACCTCTTTAAGACTAAGATAATATGAAACTACTGCAAGTCCTCCGTTGATATCCTCAACCATCAGATCTCTATTTCGTATATCAGCAGGAGAGATACCTCTAAATTCTGACTTAAGCTTTACTAAACTACCTATCTCAATCATGACTATTCCTATAGGCTACGGTAGATAGCTACCGAATCAGTATACATACCGCGCATATTATCCTGGTTCCCTGAAATAGCACGAGACCAGCTAACAATTCCGCCATTATTGTGTACATTCCTCACATCCCCAATAAAGGACATGCCAGGATGTGGTAGAGTTCCATAAGGAAATACTATACGGGCATTTTTAATCAAAGAGTCCAGATCTATCTTATTGATCTCAGACTGATACTTTGCAGCATTTCCATCCTGATCAGAAACCTTTTTCATAAAATCAAGGAAGTTCTCAGCAGGATGATTGTATTGGTATAAGCACCTGATAATATGTGTAAACAGGGAGATCATCACCGTACTAGTCATCCACCTACCAGATGAACGTACATAGTAATATCCGGTGTCGGGGATCTCACATATATTGGTGAATTCAAAAGGCTCTTCCTCACGGAACATAGCTTCATAATCGTTCAGTAGCTCAATGTTTTTAAGAAGCTTACTGAAATCCTTTCCCTTTAAAACCATCCTGGTAACAGTAAGATCAACAGGATATTGTTGAGAGGGGTAGGTGAACCCATAGATTGCAGGACTTTCACACCCAATCTGTGATGCTACCAAGGCTTCATTGAAAAAGTCTCGACACTTTACGAAGTCATGTACCTGCCTAATCTCGTGCTCATTCTCAACAGCTATGGCAAACTTCAAATCTGAATCTTGATAGATCTCTGCATATCGTGATGCAGGAGCAGCAATAAACTCTTTCATTCACCTATCCTCTTGATTAATGGAGGTATTCGCCAAGGTCGTGGTCTCGGATACAATCTTTGCAGACAGGCTGGCGGTCGAATGTCCAGCCGGTTTTTTCATGGTCCTCTGGTTTGATATCACCTGTGCAGTAGGCACAGCCGTCTTTGGTGGCTTGTGTGAACCCATGGAGAGTAAGCTTTTCACCATTAAAGCCACGAAAGGTAGCGACCGTAAGGGCCTTATTCTCCTCCCTGCTATCTTCATCATTATCATCATCATAATCAACAGTGGAGTAAGAGGGGAGATCGTTTGGGTCAAGAACTGAATAGTCCTGATTATTTACGAACACCATCGGGGTTTTCATGGCGTCAAAGGCTGCAGAGAGTACGGTACTATATACCAACATCCCTTTAACATCATTATCCCATATACTACGATCGACACCATGCAATACAGCAATATGTTTATCGTTAACCTCCTCGATCTCACCAATAATACGACCAGTCATCTTGTTCTTACTACCGGGATAAGGTTCCCAAGTACAATTGACCAGACACACTTCCTCTCCTGGGCTCAGTACCAACTCCTTGAGGATTTTCTGGGCATCGTCAGAAAGGGTTTTCTCCTGGGAATTCGTCGCGGATTGCTTCGAAATACCTCCAGAGTTTACTGCGCTTACGTCCTTTTTTCCAGTGTTGTGTGCCCCTTTCTGGTGGTGACCGTGGTAATTAACACCACCCACACCACCGGGGTAGGTATTTTTTGAGCGTAACTCTAGGGTTTTAACCTCAGGTTTATTTGCCCAATTGGCTACATCCTTATATGGCCACCATACAAACAATTCGCCCGGCTTAGGCTCCATAATTGACTCAAGAGTAAGACCATTGCGGAGAGCCAACCAACGGAGCATATTACCCTCTGATGACATCAGAATAGTGTCTTTATCCTTTACCTTACCGAAAGCCAGAGGCCGTTCATCATTACGGATGAAGTTCAGACTTCCGTTTCGACGGTCATGCCATATAAAGGTAAAAGCCCCATCAATCTTCTTAACCACCTCCTCAATACCGATATCATTAATAGCTTCACAGATAGCCTCGCTATCAACGTCAAACTTGTGACCATGAGGGAGGACACGATGGTTGTTGATAGTACCATTATGTACCAAGGTGATGTCACCAATCTGGAACGGATGAGCAGTGTGATGATCTACACTACCTTTGGTAGCATGGCGGTTGTGGCCAATCATGATATTCCAATCACGAGTATCTCTCAGGAGATCATTAGTACGTGCAAGCTGCAGAAAATCAGGAGCAGCAATAGCCTTCTTAAATACCTCAGGTTGCTGCATAGTTTTGGTATCCATCACGAATATACCGGTGGAATCAAAACCGCGAAGAGTATCAGCAAACAGGGCTTGCTTGAAGAATTTCCCATATGAATGTTGAAAAGAATTGATCTCCGTAGAGAGTACGCCTACCAAACCACACATAACTTAAGCTCCTTTAATAGCTTTCTTGAAGGCTTCCAAATGAGAACATTCCTTCGGTGAATGAGATTCAAACTGAGTATTCAGATTGTCGATTTCATTGGCCAAGAGAATATCTTGGGCCTTACGAACACCCCGAAGAATGTCAAGTTCAGAGGCATACTCCTTAAGAAATGTACCCCACTTACCAAATACTTGATCAATTAGAGTATTAAGACC
>CALBTS010000251.1 GCA_937968035.1 uncultured Methanomethylovorans sp. | reverse complement strand
TCAATAATTAATCAACGTGAATCAAAGGGATGAAAGGATGAGTAAGATCGATTCTCTCTCTGTCAGGACTAAAATATTGTTAGTGATGCTTTTTGCATCGCTTATACGTTTGTTCCCATTATCTTTTCTCTTGTCGGATGGCAGGGTAACTTTTGTAAGTTATGACTCCTATTATCACATGCGAAATATTCTCTATACTACACAACATTTTCCGGGACATATCCTGTCTGATTCATACATCAACTATCCATTGGGATTTGATATCAGTTGGCCCCCTCTATACGATATGCTAATATCTTTGGTGTCTTTGGTAGTTGGATTGGGTAGCCCGAGTGATAGTACAATTGAACTGGTTGCGGCACTTTTTCCAGTTGTTATCGGAACTCTTTCCTTGGTACCTTTGTATTTTACATCTTCAGCTCTTTTCGGCCGCAGGGTTGGTCTTTACAGTATAGTTGTGTTTGCAGTAATGCCCATTCATCTTATGGTCTCTATGTTCGGGGCCACAGATCATCACGTTGCTGAGATATTATTATCAACTACAGCTTTTACATTGTTTATTTTCTCTCTTAAAGAAGGTGCAGATCATGATGTCTGCAGGAAATTAACAAAAAGCGATCTTATATCATGTATTAGATCCCGTTCAGCGATCTTTGCTATAGGGGCAGGCATCACACTTGCTGTTTCCGTACTCACCTGGACGGGCTCACCTATATTCATAGGTCTTTTTGCATTATATGTGCCAGTGCAACTGGCTCTTGATCTTAAAGTTAAAAGGAACTCAGGGTACATTTTGGCCAGTTCGTGCATAATGTATCTGTCTGCTCTTGTGTTCGTTATACCTTTTGTGGCGATCATGGTAAGAGAAGGATATGAGTTAAGTGCAGCTTTTGTTTCCTGGTTCCATGTGCTATACATATTATCAATGCTCGGTTTTACATTGATGTGCTGGGTTGTAGCTCACTTTATAGGTAATAGAGGTCAATGGTGGCATTATCTATTGGCCATCCTTGTGCTAATTGCCGTTGTCGTCATCGGCACCAGGTCAATGATGCCTACCTTCTTCTCAAACATCATTTCAGGCATTGGTTACCTTTTAGGATTTGATGAAACCCTCAGTACTATCAATGAAGCTTTGCCTCTGTTTTGGGATCAGTACGGAGATTTCACTTTGAGTTCTGTTTGGGGTGGCTTTGGTCTGTTCTTCCTTTCAGCCTTTGCATCTCTTCTGCTTATCTTGCGAAAGGGGTTTCCATCAAAGAATCCTACTATCGCCTTTTTTGTTATATGGTCGGTCATTGTCTTTGTCCTGGCTCTATCTCAAAGACGCTTTATGTATCTGTTATCTATCAATGTAGCAGTTCTCTCAGGTTATTTTATGGGGCAACTGCACTCATGGTTGATGCCAGAAGCAGTCAAAGAGCATGGGGGAAAGCGTAAAAAGGTGCAGACAGATCCCAGCAAGATGCCATTGCTGTTGATACTTGGAATGTTGTTACTACCCGGTGTTTTGATATCTGTGGCTGCAGTGTCAAATCCATCTGTTATGCCTTCTGACTGGCAGGAAACACTGGACTGGGTCAAGGATCACACTCCTGTGACCTCTTACTATAATGACCCCTTGCAGACTCCTGAATATGGGGTACTAAGCTGGTGGGACTTTGGTAATTGGATCATTTACAGATCCCAAAGGCCAGTGGTTACCAATAATTTCCAACCGGCTGTACAGGAAACAGCCGCCTTTTTCCTGTCCCAGAATGAAACAGAAGCCTCAGATATACTTGATGAGAGGAATGTAAAATATATACTGACAGATATCTCAATGGTCAAGGGTAAATTCTTCAGTATTGCTAAACTTGCAGGTGAGGACTATGATAGTTTCTTCGATGAGGAAACCCTCACTAAAGGCTCATCTGCGGTGACCACTAAAGTGGAGAATGATAAGTTCAAAAATTCAATGCTTGTCAAGCTCCATGTCTATGATGGCAGTGGTTCCGGCCACTATCGCTTGCTGTATGAATCTAACACAACAGTTACTCAAGACCCAGAAGTGAAATATGTCAAAGTGTTTGAATATGTTCCCGGGGTGACAATAACGGGCAAGGCCCAACCCGGCGAAACGGTTTATGGTGCAACCACTCTTGTCAGCAACAGAGATAGGCAATTTGATTATTACAATTCTGCAGTCGCTGATGAGAATGGTACTTATAGCCTGGTCCTAGCTTACTCAACTCAGGATGGTACCTCTTCAACATCTGCTATTTTGCCGTACACTATCATTGGTGACAAGAGCAGGTCTTCAAAAAAGATCAATGTTACAGAGAGTGCTGTGCAGACCGGCGAAGTTTTGCTGTTAGACCTTGTGTAGGTTTAACACTTTCATCTTTTACCTGGGTTATGTCTATATATATATAAAAAGCATTATATTAATGTAGTTTCTGACGGAACTTCAGGTGATATAATGCTTTACAGATGTCCATTGTGTGAAGGAAAGATGAATAGATGGAGGTATCCTGCCATTAAAAGACAGGACAATTTCGGAAGACAATTAGTTATCTACAAGTGTGTTGAGTGCGGTAACGAAGAGACTTATCCTGAAATTTAACTTCAGAACATTGAATAAACTTCTTCATGTGGATGGATCACAAAACCATCAGGTGTGATCTCGTAAGGGTGTATCTTTTTACTGTGGTCCGATCCACGCATCTTATATATTTCCAGACTGCGCATGCGGACATTCTCATGCCTCTTATAATACAACACAATAGTTCCATCGGTAACGAAGTTCTCAACTCCGAACCTTGAGGGGCTTGATTCGTCAATTACTTCACAGGTCATCATGGAAGTGAGCCCAATTACTTCCAGGGTGGTACTGAGCTTGAGTAATTCTACACGGATCTTTGCTTGATCTTGCAGGTAGAAACTTATGGATGTCGTGGAGTCTACAAGTGCTCTTTGTGCATTGATCTCTTCCTGGGTGGTAATGATCTGGTCCATCAGGGAACGAATATCGAAAGGTCGGATATCCACATATTTCTCCTGAGAAGGTATACCGATCTTTGTAGAACAGGCATCTATAATAGCAAGTTTGTTCTCTTCTTCCAATTCCTCAAGGTTCCATCCAAACTTCAGTACGTTCTCTCGTATCTGCTCTGGTCTCTCCTCTGTTGCTACTATAATTCCGTTCTCACCGTATTTAGTAATACCATTATAGATGAACTGGATGGAGAAATTTGTCTTTCCGGCTCCAGATGTCCCTGAAACCAGATATGTTCTGTCCCTTATGAGCCCCCCGCCACAAAGTTCATCAAAACCCGGTATGCCGGTTTTCACTCTGTTGGGCCCCTCTTCCATCTTGATCTCTTCAGATATAGCGCCATCAAACATCTTGTGTTTCGCCTCGTTTTGTATTAATCCTTGGTATTTATAATATATCTGAGAAGATATAAATGTATTGAGGTAATTATCATAATAATGAGCTATAGCATAATTACATTTTAATCTATTCGACGATCTATTAAATGCACTTTCTTGCATGTCGTTCTTTTAGAGGGTACATATGATGGAGTTCGACATTTCCCGTTAAATACATCGATACTTGTCATTGCTACGTGAAAAATAACCTCTTTGAGACCACAAAAGATTTAAAAGGGAAATTATCTAATAGGCTCTTGTAATCCAATATGACGGGATTAAGAGGGTGATGATGAGAACTTCGTCAATGGGCGAACATGGTGTTCCCCTGATGAAGGTCTAAGGGCGCATAAGCGTTCTAATCCAATGATCCTCACTCTTAGATATACAAACTAACGGAGGAAAATAATGAGTAAATTCGCAGCAGTAACAATTGCTACACTTATGCTGATGGCAGTATTCGTCTCAGCGGCCAGTGCAGCAACTTCTGTAAACACCGTGGAGATCAGAAGCCCGGTGTTTAGTGGCGACGCATTAAGTGACATTACAGTGGATTTCGACTATACTGAGTTCGCAGGATTCTA
>CALBTS010000250.1 GCA_937968035.1 uncultured Methanomethylovorans sp. | reverse complement strand
ACAAATCCGATTGGAATGCCTAAATTGTAAGTTTATGAATTAATCAGGCTAGAGTGGCTCAATGAAGATAATAAATGTTTGAGTAGTTATGTGTTCAAAATGTACCAAATCTTATCCAAGAGTTCTGATATTCAGCCAGACATTTAACAATATTTCAGGTGGGGGAATTACGCTTACAAATTTGTTTTTTGGCTACCCCAGAGAAAGCATTGCAGTATTAACTTATCCCTTCATGCTTTTACATGCTTCCTTTGAATCCTGTAATAATTATTATCAATTAGGAAGAGAAGAATATTCTTGGAGTTTTCCGTTAAATCATATCAAGAAAAAGTTTGATTCTGGACCTGTTCAAATAGAGAATAGAAAAACACGGCTTACTACAAGTCAACCAAGTCTTCGGAATCGAATCTCTACCGATATTTTAAGCCCTTTCTTACGATGGAGTGGGTTGACACATTGTGTGTCAAGAATAAAGATATCTGATAGACTGAAGAAATGGCTTGAGAAGTATAAGCCAGAGATATTATATCTGCAGATTTCAAACCGAGAGAGCATATTGTATTCACTCGAACTCATCGAATACCTGAAAATACCGGCTGCTATTCATATGATGGACGACTGGCCTACGACTGCTAGTTCCAGAGGACCATTCAGAAAATATTGGCAAAATAGAATTGACGGAGAGTTTAGAGCACTTCTTGCTAAAACTGACTCATATTTAAGTATAAGCGATGCCATGTCTGAAGAATATTTAAACCGGTATGGGAAGCAATTCAGAGCTTTTCATAATCCCGTTAATCCTTCTTGGTTTAATAAAGAGTCGATAACAAATGAATCAGATAGAAGGTGTTTCAGAATACTTTATTTAGGACGCATAGGTACTGCAAATGAGTCCTCGCTGCTTGTATTTTCAGAGTTTATTTCAAATTATATATTTCAAGATTACATAATTGAGTTTGACATTTATACAAAAGACATTGATAGTAAGATAGCCAGAAGAATCGGAAACCTTAAGGGTGTACAGGTTAATCTTCCCATCAATCACGAGGATGTGCCCTCCCTGATGACCAGATATCAACTATTGCTTTTGCCGCTTGACTTTACGAGATCAGGATTAAAATTTTCTCGTCTGTCAATGCCCTCGAAGACGTCGGAATACATGTTGTCCGGAATACCCATTATGGTAATGGCTCCAGCAGAGTCCGCTATTTCAAAATTTTGCACTTATAATAAATGTGGTCATTGTATATCGTCTGATAAGCTGGAGGATCTGACAGAAACGATGAATTTTTTAATTGAAAATGATAATTATCGGAAGGATTTGGCAAGAGGTGCCAGACGTCTTGCAAATCAATTATTCGACAGACATGAAGTCACCAGAAACTTCAGAGATTTTTTGGTTGCCTTGTCTTCCTTCAAGTAAAAAGGAAACAGCAAATTGCACTGGTCCACACAGTAAGAAAAGGGCTCACGGTGTTGTTGATAGCTTGAATTAAGGTAGTAATTCCCTGCTTTTAATTTACAATATGATGCTTATAATGAACAGCTTCTGACATTTACTAACGAATGGCAATGGTTATAAAAAAATATCTTAAAACTATATGATCGTAACATAGTAGGAAATTATTTTGCTGGTTGATTTTTTACCAATTTATTTTCGAGAATGAAAGAGACATCTAGAGCATAGATCAAGGCACCCAGGGCAATTAAAAACTCCTTATATTCAGTAATCACAAAAATATTGAGTACAAAACTCTGACCATTCAGCAAGAATGACACTTGTGATACTACCAAAATAATAGCAGAAACCAAGGCTAACAATTTGTCTCTTCTCTTTTGCGAGAATAGGAAGATGACTACTGTAATGATTAGTGCTCCCCAGAAGGCAATCTGAGTAAAGATTATGTTCCACATATCAAAATTATAAGCACAGGCAAATGCTCCAATGATTATCATGAATGGCCTTGGAATAAACACATACCAGGAGTAATTTTGATATTGATTACAAAATAAGATGCAAATAAATGGTATGACAACCATAAGTAAAAATGAACCAAAATAGAAGGTTACTTCGCTTAAATTGGTAGCAAAATTGTGAATATTTATTTCACCCTGCTCGTTCCATCTGAATATGAACATACTACGCCTTATTCCCAAAATCCGCTGAAACCATGATACCTCTTCCATTGCCAGAATAAAAAAAACCACCACGAGACCCACTAGAAAGAAGCTAGTCATTTTTTTCGAATGATAGGCTTTGGGGAGTTTTACCAAAGTAATAAGAAAAACAATACACCCTGAGAACCATGCTAAAAAGGAGCTCCATTCCAGAATAGAATCTTCTAAGGAGACTGCATTGAATATAGAGGAGCTATAGAAGAATAGGCATAGAATAAACATTGAAAGGAGTTGAATTCCAATTATTGAAAATACCTGACGCAGTTTACCGTTAGCTTTAGTAAGTAATAGTGAGGGCTTGGCTTCTAGACATGCCACCACGATTATAAGGACGGATAATCCGATGATCATACTTCTGAGTAAATGACCAAGAGTAAGATCAGGCAGTCCTTCTTGGATTATCCTCGTCCTCCACAAGAAAAGGTCTAGTATTACTATGGTTAATAAACCTCCGATACCGATCAGAAGCTTTGGGAGCGAAACCTTCTTTATTAAACGATCCGTGAAATAGGTTTGGTTAAATTTTAAAGTCATGAGAGGTAGCAATTTATCATATAGGATAAGAACATTTATTTGCAAAGTACATTTTTGTCCTTATATAATTGCACTTTTTATAAGAAAAGCTTTTCTAAGCTTGCCTGAGTCGTTTAGTCATTGATTGCCTCTTATCTATTGGTAGTGTTCCAATCAGTGTGTCCGGGGTAGCAGGTCTTCATCGAAGTTTCA
>CALBTS010000249.1 GCA_937968035.1 uncultured Methanomethylovorans sp. | reverse complement strand
CAGGAGGGAGTGCCCCGCGGGAGCGGGGCCGGGCCGCACCGCCGACCACTTAATGGACCTCTTCAGCCAGAAAGTTCTCGCGGTGCGGTAAAGCCAATGACATATACCGACCTGTTACCACACGTTTTTATTTTTCTTTTTGTAAATCAATAATACGCCTATAAACTTTTCTAGCTTCAGGGATCATTTCAAGCGCAGGAGCTAATTTCGTATTAGTCCCGGGCCAACCTGATCCTCTAAACATACCATACATCAAAGATTCTGGACCTAGCATAATAGTTCCACTACCATCAGGCATTTCATTTATTGTAACATCACTTAGAGTCCTAATATCAAGAGATTTAATAGAACTCTTTATGACCCCATATTTGATTATTATTCTATTTTGTGTTATTCCATACACTGTTTTTTTTCTTAACACAGAATCATAGAAAAATCTACCAAAAATTATATAAAGACCTACTAATACAAATGGAATTCCCCAGATAACAAATAGCAAATCATTTGATTGTAAGGCATCAAATTCCCAAGAAATGGCTAAACCGCCCCACATCAAGCTAAATGGAATCATAAAAATGTCTGATCCTCTTAATTGAAATCCTTGCTTCGGAATGCCTGTCCAAATTAATCTTTCATCTGCGTCAAGATGTTGTCTAAGCTCTGATCCTAAATCCCTGTAGTCCAATTGCATCACTAGTGTCCGGTTAAGAATCCCATAATGATAATTGGTTTTCATCGGACTGGTTATAGATTAAGTTTTTATTGTTAAAAAGTTCTTTGATAGGGGTCTTTTCAAACAGAGTAAGACCCAATGTTTGAGCAAATGTGTACAGCGTTATAGCCAGATCGAGTTTCTTCTTAGCTATTGCAATTAGCAGGTACGTGCAAGTTGCTATCCAGATCTGACATGAAACGGCATTTTGGCTAGTTCCATAGAAGGCCTTGATATGCAAATGCTGTTTGATCCATTTAAAGAAGAGTTCGATTTTCCAACGTTCCCGGTAGAGCTCTGCAATGGAAAGGGCAGGTAGTTCAAAATCGTTGGTCATAAAGGTGTAGACGGTATTTGTGGCATAGTCTTCGTAAATGACTAGCCGGAATTTTTCAGGATAAGATTTAGCGGATTTATACCCGGTTAATTTTACCATCTGGTCACTTATCAAGCCTGCATCTTTGTCCACTTCTGCCGAGGAAATCACTTCACATTTGAGGTTATCCTTAGCTCTCATTACAAAGAATGCATGAGCCTGATGAAAAAAGGTATACAACCGATGAAAATCAATGTATCCCTTATCCATGACATAATAAGACCCCGGCTCTATAGGCATCACATCCAGCAAGTTGACATCATGAACATTACCTTCGGTGATGTCAATAAACACAGGAATGGATCCTCGCAGATCTAACAAGGTATGCATCTTTACGGCACCCTTTTGATGGTGGAATTTTGCCCAGGGATACAGACTAAGACATAAGTCAATGGTTGTGCTGTCAAATGCATAGACCATATTATCAAGATCAACCCTGAAGTCGTTATCATCAATATAAAGGGGCCTTGCTTGTTTGATCAGGACTTGAGCGAAGTCAGCATAAATGCGCCAGTTTCTTTTCTCATTTGCATCAGCAAGGGTAGATCTGGAAACTGGTTTGCTGAAACCGGAGTGGTACAACTTGCCAGAGAAAGCACTCAGGCAGTTCTCAATATCACGAAGACTTTCCCTGCCGGTGAGTTGGGCAAAACTCATGACAAGAAAATGCTCCCGGCAATCAAATTTTCTCACGCGGTAGTCTCCCTGGTAATGATCAACACACTTCTGAAACTCGTATTCTGGCATAAATGTCATCAATTGCGCAAAGACGGTTTTACCTATATGCATTTTCGCTCAAATAAAGAGAAGAGCGAAAATATATTTTCAAATCGTCAAATTTTTTAAACGCTGTATCATGTTGTATATAAATATATTAAATGCCTTTAGGCAAATCTTAACCGGACACTAGTGAAAAAAATCCTTAAAAAAACCTATAAACTAGAACACCATGGGTATTACAGTTTTCAAATGTCCTTACTGTAAAAGAATAATTGAAATGACAGATGGACTACAGAATCGGATGAAAGATATCGGGACGCCATTGATGAAATGTCCTCATTGTGGTGGCCAATTTAAAACAGGTGCTAGAGAATGGGTAGATCTGCCTAAATCACGAAAAACTGAAATATGGGTGAAATTTCATATTGTGTACGGATTAGTCTATGGAGCAATTCTAGGATTGGGTGCGTGGGCTATCATTGTTGAAGCAATTAAGCTTTCCAAGACATTGGGTACAATAATAGGTTCTATAGTCTTTCTTTTTCTCTTTTATTCAATGCATAAAGCCTACAAAAACCAAATAAATGAATCATTAGAAAGAAAACCAAATTCAAACATAATCCCATACAATACCAAATCTTGAATGAACTATAATACCATTTATATCAATTCTTTGGATCAATTCAATAAGTCTATCAAGTTTGAAAAAGATAGCGACTTCTATTACCTGTTCAGGGGTCAAAAGGATGATCTCCCTCTATACTCAAGGTTATATAGGAAAGTAATTAAATACCAAAGGGTTGATGAGATTTATGAAATTGAAAAAAGTCTTCTGAATAGATTCAAAGAGTATATTGGAAATTCTGGCAATAATGCCCATCCCCTTGATGATTGGGACTGCTTAACCATATCCCAGCATTATGATCTGTCGACTAGACTTCTGGATTGGAGTGAAAATCCATTTATAGCATTATGGTTCGCTTTTAGTTCAGATAAAGAAAATGGTGATGATAGAGTAGTGTGGCAAATGCAAGCCCATAAAAGTCTAATTGTCAATTATTCCGTAGATAGTCCCTTTAATCAACGGTTCATTAAGATATTCAAGCCAAGGCTGGTAGATATCAGGGTCTATGCTCAAGACTCGTGGTTTTCAGTACAGGACATACAATTCTTTGGTCCAGGTGGAGATGGTTTACCTCATTTTCATTCTAATGACCCATTAGAGGAGATAGATGATCTGGAGTTTTCACTGGTCAAATACTCAATAAAAAATGAGTTGAAATGTGAAATTATCAAGTTTCTTGAATCTCATGGCATAAATCATTCTTCAGTTTATCCAAATTTAATTAAACGGCTAAATGAAATTGAGGATCAGACATTTAATAATAAGCCCCAGAAATGTGTGAGTAATAAATAGCCCTAAACCTAACAGGTCGGTATATGTCATTGGCGCTCCGCACCGCGACTGGTTTTTGCGCGCCGATCCACCTGACCGGCACACCAAAACCAGTTGGTGCTTTATCGGCCCGGCTTTGCCGCTAAAGCCGCCGGGCAAAAACCATTGCGCGGTGCGGCCCGGCCCCGCTCCCGCGGGGCACTCCCTCCTGGTGTCACGGTTTTTGCCAACGCGAGAATAAACAAAACAACATCA
>CALBTS010000248.1 GCA_937968035.1 uncultured Methanomethylovorans sp. | reverse complement strand
AGATCGTATTCGGTGACTGGAGTTCAGACGTGTGCTCTTCCGATCTTGTTCTGGATTCGACAGGATAGTTCGAACTTGATAAGCATGCGATCACGTGGATCTAAAACACATCGGCTAATAACCGGAAACCAAAATTACGCTTACGCTGCTTAAGAAGAAGTAGCGAGTTCCTCTAAAGTAGCCTGCGGCTCTAGACGAACTTCCGTTAGCAGGATCGCCAACTCCGTCGCCGTCTTAGGCGGATAGGTTAAATCAACAAGGCTGGCCATCTAGTTGTGTGTCCTCAGACGAATGGGTGGTAAGATCTAATTGATGACTAAGCATGTAGAAAATCAAGTGATTGGCTATTTTGGACCGGGGTTCAAATCCCCGCAGCTCCACCATATAAGAAGCATTGGTTTGATACAATCGTATCAAGCCTTTTTTTCATGCAGAAAGGGAGTTTTCTCCCTATATTCCGAATTTCATATGTCCAGCTGAGATTAAAAGTAGAACTTATTCAAGGCTTTTTTGATAGTAGAGTTCAACCTTTTAACGATTACTCAACCATTTACACTATTACAATAAGATAGTACAACGTGTGAGTCGAAATCCCCTATGGCGGAAATTGGCGAATCTTTTCAAGTGAAATTTGATAATTATTACATTAAAAACAGAGATATGGTCAAGTTCTATATGTCATTTGATAAAAAAGTGTTATAATTTTGATATAAACGTTGAGGTGATTAACCATGACATACGCTGAAGGCATTAAAGATTTGAGAAAAAAACTCATATTGACTCAGACTGAGTTTGCAGAATTATTGGGGGTTTCCTTTCAGTCTATTAATAGATGGGAGAAGGGCAAACATGAGCCTACCATCAAAGTTAAAAGAAAACTCGCATCATACTTTATTAAGCATGGGATAGAGGTGAAATAACTTATGGAGTTATTAGACAATAAAACTAAGTTGTTAGGCGATGATCTCCGAAAAGAAATACTTCCAAGCAGTAAAATTAAGATAGTCGCTTCTTTTTTCTCTATTTATGCGTATGAAACATTAAAAAAAGAGCTCGAATCAGTAGAAGAACTTGAGTTCATATTTCCTGCACCAACTTTTGTTAGTGAAGGCATTAAAGGTACTATCAAGAAAGAAGTAAAGGAGTTTTATATTCCTAAGCAACTTCGTGAAAGTTCTCTTTATGGTACTGAGTTTGAGATTAGATTAAGAAATCAACTTACTCAAAGAGTCATCGCTAGAGAATGTGCAGAGTGGATTAAAAACAAAGTTAAATTCAAGTCGAATATTACGCCTAGAGGTCTACAAAATTTTATCCATGTAGATAACAAAGACAAGAGAATTGCTTATACACCGATTGAAGGTTTTACTGCAGTAGATTTGGGTTATGAACAAAATAACATGTATTTTCAGGGAATTATGAAGCAGGACGATGAAAATTACTCATCATTTTTCTTTAACCAATTCAAAACTTTATGGAATGATGATAGCAAAATGGAAGATGTCACAGACTCAATCGTGGATTACATTTCAACAGCTTACAAAGAAAATGCACCTGAATTCATTTATTTTGTAACACTCTACAATATTTTTGCAGAATTCTTGCAGGATGCAATGTTTGAAGATACATTTCCTAATGAACTTACTGGCTATCAAAATTCTTTAATTTGGAAAAAACTGTACACATTTCAAAAAGATGGCGCGATCGGTGTTATCAATAAACTAGAAAAGTATAATGGATGTATTTTAGCAGACTCTGTTGGTTTGGGTAAAACATTTACAGCATTAGCAGTTATGAAATATTATTCATCAAGAAACAAGAATATCCTAGTATTAACACCCAAAAAATTAGCTGACAACTGGAACAGATATAAAAACAATACAAAAACTAATATATTCTTTAATGATCATATTAGATTTGATGTGCTATATCATACTGACTTAGGTAGAACACGAGGATATAGTAACGGTATAAATCTACAAAACTTTAATTGGGATAATTATGATTTGGTTGTGATTGATGAATCACACAACTTTAGAAACAACCCTCAATTTAGAGACAGGGACACAAGATACTCATTTCTACTTGATAAGGTTTTAAAGAGTGGTGTTAAGTCTAAAGTATTAATGCTTTCAGCAACACCTGTGAACAATAGATTTACAGATTTAAAAAACCAAATTGCACTAGCTTATGGGGATGACCCAGAAGAATTCAATGAAAAACTAGATACTAAAAACAGCGTGAGTGTCGTCTTAGCTCAAGCTCAAAGAGCGTTTAATGATTGGACAAAACTCCCAAAAAGTGAGCGAAACGCCAAACAACTGATGAAATCACTTGATCTTGATTTCTCAATTCTACTTGACAATGTGACCATTGCTAGAAGTAGAAAGCATGTCACAAAGTACTATGATATATCTGAAATCGGTGATTTCCCTAAAAGATTAAAACCACAATCTTTTTATACCGATATAGCAAGTAATGAGGATACGATTGGGTACAAAACAATCTATGAAGAATTAATGAATTTAACCATGGGTGTGTATGCACCAACGCTCTATATACAACCTTCAAAGTTATCCAAGTATGATAAACTTTATGATATCGATGTTGTAGGTAAACCGACATTAAAACAATTCAATCGTGAAAAAGCTCTGCAAAGATTGATGA
>CALBTS010000247.1 GCA_937968035.1 uncultured Methanomethylovorans sp. | reverse complement strand
ATTAATAATATTTTATTCATACAATCCCCCTATTGGCTTTGCACTTTTATTATAGTAATTTAAGGTTTACATTATTTTAAGATTGCTTTGGCTCGTCATAAAGCGACATAGATTGTTCTATCGACAGTGTAGATGCGGGCATGTATAAACAGGGAACTGAGATCCCAGAGTTCCCCACTGTGGCTCTTCCAGTAGCTGTAATACTGGGCCTGGCTTTTGTGTTCATGAGGAAGCAGGAGTAAACTGCTTTACTCTTAATAGTCCTTTGTTTTTTCTCTCCTCTTTTTTTCATTGGCGCTCTGGAAAAGTGGTCCAAGACATTACTTCTTGAGCAACAGCCTTTCATCTATTGGATAATAAGCCGTAGCAGCTTCAATGAGCTCAGTAGCAGTGTTCTTCGGGAAAGCGTGTACTTCCACACGCACACCCGAAGCTTTGAGATGATTGACAAGTGCAGTGAAATCCCCATCACCGGTGACCAGCACGATGGTATCGACCTTACTGGATATGGAGATAGCATCAATGGCGATACCCATGTCCCAATCACCTTTAGTTGAGCCGTCAGGCCTCGATTTTAATTGTTTGGTCTTTACTTCCCATCCGATGTATTCTATTACAGACTTGAAACCAGATTGGTCTATTTCCTTTGTTTCCACAACATAGGCTACAGCCCGGATCAGTTGCCTTTCTCTCACCACAGCACTTAATAATTTTCCGAAATCTAATTTTGCATAGTAATAGTTCCTAGCTGAATAGAACATATTCTGTACATCTGCAAATACAGCCAATCTTTGACTTGTGAATATATGTTCTTGAATATCCTGATCTCCTGAACCCATTGAATTTACCTCTTTCTTTTAAAATCATTTTAGTTTACTTAAGTCAATATTATATTTTTGATCTAATTGACGTAGAAAAGGAGATTATGTAACCACTTTTACAATATTCTTCCCGATTTCAGCGCAATAACCCTTTCTGAACATCACAACAATTACCTACACAGTTACATGACATAATAGGAAACTGTTATATATTTTTAATCATCCAGTCCTTTCCTGCCAAAGATATAATTAGCCACTCTGAGAGCATCCCTGTCCCCTGTTTCCTTCTCGCACGAATCACTTAGCTTGACCACAGGGATATCATTGATACTATGCATTTTGATCACAATATTAAGAGGAGGAGTTGTCCTAAAAAAATCCTGATTATTGGTCAGGCTTGTGCCAATACCAAAACTACAGTTGATCCTGCCTGCACAATGCTCTTTAAGCCTTATTGCATCTGCAGCATGCAGAGAATCACTGAAAACCAGTGTTTTTTTCATGGGGTCTATTCCCATTGACCTATAATGCCCGATCACCTTATCGGTAAAACCAAATGGATCACCACTGTCATGTCTCACACCATCGTATAGCTTGGAAAGCCTGAGATCGAAATCAGCAAAAAAAGCATCGGTACCGAAGGTATCCGATAGAGCTATCCCCAGGTTGCCTGCATATACCTTTACCCAGTTATCAAATGCAAAATAATTAGCTCTTCGCAAACCCATCAGGGCAGAATTGCCCATTATCCATTCATGTCCGATAGTACCTACAGGTTTTATTCCATATTTTCGTGCAAGATGCACGTTGCTTGTTCCTGTGAAGCATGGCAGACCGCACAAAACCTCTATTACTTTGTCCTGCAATTGGAAGCTCCGCCGTCTGCGAGTTCCAAACTCCGTGAACAGGCAACCATGACCATTGAGTTCTTTACCTATGGAACGGATCTTCTCCGCGTAATGGTCAAGGAGAATATCCTC
>CALBTS010000246.1 GCA_937968035.1 uncultured Methanomethylovorans sp. | reverse complement strand
CATACGAGTTCGTATTCGGTGACTGGAGTTCAGACGTTTGCTCTTCCGATCTCATTTTTCTCTTGCACGAAAAGTTAAAAAAAGAAGTAAAAAAATTATCAAGAACCAATACCAGTGATGTGTGATTTCATTTATAAACGCTCTTACTTTTGAGGGTTTTAAGTCTTTTAATAACTTTGTGACACCATCTTTAAGTAAAGACTCAGTTATAGACATGTGCTATTAATCAATTCTGAAGTTTACTTTCTTAGACTTACTTATGAAATCCAAGGAATTCAATATTATCAAAGATAAGGAATATGAGGCTATATGCAAATTAATTCATTTAAGTCATAAACAGGAAAAATTAGTGAGCCTATATTTGATAAATTAGTATAAGCCCCTCCTTCAAGGGACCTGGTGAATGGGAATAGCGCAGTTGATTTTCAGGGTTCTTGAGATTTTAAAGTTGAGGTGAACCGTCTCAAAATAACCGGAAACAAAATGCAGCTTAACTCAACTGTTTATCCTGGTCTGTTGGTGATAACCTTTATAACCAGGATTGCTTCTTATTGCATTGTAATGCATTGAGATCCACAGAGACCCCCACAGAGGCTGAAATATGGCATTTGAGCTTACCTCAGACCAGGTGGACGTTCTGATATTACCTTGTCCTTGAAAATGTAAAATACAAGCTTTAAAGGGCCAGACTTTTTTGATCGAGACTTAAAGTATAAGGGGATGGTGTTTTCACACCACCCCGCTTAACACTACTGCACCTGATCAACAAAATGCAGCGAGACTTAATTCTCAAGTGTAATCCTAAAGTAAGCAATATGATATGCTATACCCCTTATGATATACACTTCCCTGACTTCCACAGTCAGTTTTATAGCATCAACAGACACCTTGTCTCCTTTACTGATAGCTGGAAAGTTTATCAGGCAAATAACCTTGAAAGGGCAGTATAAACGTCTGAGATGACCTGATCCGTCTATAACCAGCAAGCTGTCTGATGATACCCATTTCAATAGTTCCTGTAAGTACTTTTCTTTATCCATACTTTGACACCCTGCTTATGACAGATACCAGGACGTGGTAGAGCTCCTTAGATGATTTATCAGCTCTGCTATAAAAATGAATGATCCGGTGGTCCTGTCAAGGAAAGTGTCGATGTATGAACTTTTGTTTGCACTGGTAAATAGATTATATACCTTCCACATATCTATGTTGCCATCCTCTGACCTGCAGAAGGATTTATCCTGGTAATAATCCCTGGCTACCATTGAAGTCTGAGTATCTGATAATGGGAGCTTTTCGATGTCTTTCTTTTGCCTTTGTGGCAGGAAGTTATACAATCTTGATCTGCCTATCAGCTGTGCAAACTGATGTTCACTCAGTTCATATTCTGATAGTCGCTGTAACTGATTTAATTGTCTCTCGGCATCAAACCTTGTTATCAGCTGAAATACACGGTTGAACAGCTCAGGAATTGACATAACTCTAAGATCCTCCAGGAAACCGTCAGTAGATATACAAAGATTTATGCATACATGGTTCTTAAAACCTATGAACACCTTAAAATGCTCCTCAGATTTTCGGCCATACAGATTTTCAGTATTATAAGCACGAACACCACCGATAGACAGAGACAGCTTATTCCCATTGACAACTATACTGATCCCTGGAACCTCGAACATGAAGGCACATCTTTCATAGTAGATTGTTTTTTCTTCTTCAGTCAATAGTTCTGCCGGCTTACGCCTTATTATGTAAAGCTTTACATAATAAAGCATGGGTCGAGAGAATGGTGCAAATTGTTTATACAGGTATTTATGCTCCTCTTCGCAACCAGACCTTTACCAATCTTGACAATCTTAATGACGCCATCACTGAGTATCTTGAATATCATAACCAGGTTCCTCTTCAGGGTAGATCGGAGAGCCGCAATGCACTATTTGATACAGAGGAAAAACAACACCTTCGCCCCCTTCCTCATGATTACTGGGAACTGAAAGAATACCTTTATGTTAAAGTGATGAAGAACTGCCATGTACAGCTTCACAGAGACAGACATTACTATAGTGTACCATATCACTATATCGGACAAAAAGTAAAGCTGGTTTATAATGCCACATACGTTGGAGTCTACCTTGCAGGGGAACGCATTGCATATCATTTACGTGATCGTATTCCTTACAAGTACACAACTGTAAAAGAGCACCTTCCATCGAGTCATCAGTTTTTAAGTGAATGGAACCCTGGCAAGTTTATCCAGTGGGCCGGACGCATTCACCCTGATGTGGAATCTTATATAAGAAAAGTGCTTGACAACAAATCATACCCGGAGCAAACAAACCGGAGCTGCGCTGGAATATTATCTTTTGAAAAAAAAGCAGGTAAAGACCGGTTGATAGCTGTATGCAAGCGAGCTTCTGACTTTGGGGTATATAATTATAAAGTTATCAGTCAGATTATTGGTAACCGTCTTGACCGACTTGAAACAAAAGAAAAACAAATAACCATGCCATTACATGAAAACATACGAGGTGCTAACTATTACAAATAATCAATTAAAAAAAAGATGCCACCGATTATCAGGGCTTCAATGCTTGTGACAATTTTATCTTTCCCATTCTTGAGGCATAAAATGCATACATAAATCGATATTCTCCATCAGATTGAGAGTGCTTTCATGGTTATTACGAGATCGGAAGAGCGTCGTGTAGGGAAAGAGTGTAGATCTCGTTGGTCGACG
>CALBTS010000245.1 GCA_937968035.1 uncultured Methanomethylovorans sp. | reverse complement strand
ACCACCGAGATCTACACTCTTTCCCTACACGACGCTCTTCCGATCTACTTATTAGTTACGCATACCTCGACCCTAAAAAAAGTACACGAAGAATTGTCTTTAAAAGGAGTTTTTGAGACAATTTCAGCCACTTTACCGGGGCAAGATCATAATTGTTTTTGTGTACCTATTCTTAATGGTGCTTTTATTATTTATCGTTTTTCTACGGTAAAAGAATCTCCCACTTGGTTTCAAGATTCACGAGGCGTCTGTTATTGTTACTACAATCGTCACCCTAATTTACAAACTCTTGCTCCATTATTTGGAGGCGTAGAAAAAGATAATGGTGGTTGGCTCTATGAATCTTTGGAAACGGCAATGGTAATGCTTGCAAACATAGGTATTTTATTAGAATGTGATCGAGCATTATTGCAACGTGAAACAGTAGTTGCATATCATCGTAACGGTAGGATTTCAGTAAAAATTAGCCGTCAAAATAATGATCGCGCAGATCGTATGCAAGGTTGGGAACCACATAAAGATGGTACTTGGACTAGGATGTTTACTCCTACTAAACATGCACCTATTGATTTTGCTCCGAGAACTATGGGTGATAATGATATTATCCGACATATCGTAGATACAAATGGTTGTGATATGGGTTGGATGATCAATGCTCACAATAACTGGAATGCTGAACCTTTAACACATATACGAATAGCTATGAAATCTATGGGGTATACTGCTTTAGAAATTGAACATATCCTTGGCAAAAATATTACACATTGTTGGACATTGGTGCATAAACCCTTTCAAACAGAATATCCCGGAAATAGAGAATGGAATCGTGGGGCACCACAATTTTTGTATAAACCATCTATAAAAGAAGAATATAAATATCCTCATTGGTGGAAAATACTAGAACACTGTGGTAATACATTGAATGATGCTGTGAAACAAAATCATTGGTGCAAAATCAACGGCGTAGCTACGGGCGCAGATTACTTAAAATGTTGGATTACAAGTCTGTTGAAATTCCCGACACGTAGACTGCCTTATTTGTTTTTCTACGGGGATCAGAATTGTGGTAAATCTATTTTCCACGAAGCTATTGGCCTATTATTTTCTCCGGGATATGTTCGCGCTGATCTTTGTCTCACAAATCCTGGAGGATTTACAGGTGAACTAGCTAACGCAGTATTATGTGTTGTTGAAGAAACGGATTTGAATTACAATAAAATAGCATACAATCGAATCAAAGATTGGGTTACAAGTCTTGATATGGTTATTCATCCTAAAGGAAGAACACCTTATCAAATCCCTAATACCACTCACTGGGTGCATTGCGCTAATGATCGTAATGCTTGTCCTATTTTCCCCGGAGATACTCGTATTGTATTGGTTGAAGTAAATGATCTTGATCCTTCTACTCTTATTCCTAAGGAAAACCTCATCAAGTTTCTCAAAGACGAAGCTTCTGATTTTCTGGCCGAAATTTTGGCCCTTGAATTGCCTTCATCTAATGATCGTTTAAATATTCCACCTGTGGAAACCGAAGAAAAAAGAGTAGCTATGCGTGTGAATCGTAATGCTTTGCAAGTATTTTTACAAGAATCTTGTCATTATGTTCCGGGCGCAACAACTACTGTAAAAGAATTTTATGAAACATTTATCATGAACTTGGAGCCTACGGAAATATCACGTTGGACTAAAATAAGGATAGGTAAAGAAATGCCGTCTGAATATCCTAAAGGGCGTTTAAAAGATGCTACATGGGCTTATGGTAATTTGTCATTGATCGAAAAAGATCCAATAGGTCCAGATTTAATGCTTGGCGAAAATGGATTTTTGATAGAAAGGAAAGATTAATATGTACAAATTAGGTCCAGATAATTGTTTCATGGTCTATATTGATGGGAAGTGGATAAAAACTTTCAACCCAACAGTAGAACGTTTGACTTATGAATTAGTATTATTACAGAAACGTCTTGAACATTTAGAAGGAGATCACAAATGAATTATAGTCAAAAAGGACTAAAAATTTACTTAGCCGCTCGTTATGAGCGTCGAGAAGAATTAAAAAAATATGTAAACCAATTGCAACAACTTGATTACGAAATCACTGCTCGATGGTTAAATTCTGATCACGATGTTTGTGATAATAATACTAAAAACATGTTGCAAAAAAGTATATGGGCATTAGAAGACAAACAAGATATTGTTAAAAGTGACTTATTTTTATGCTTTACAGATACAGAAGGAGGAAGTGGAGGCCGACATGTAGAATTTGGGATTGCTTTGGCCGAAAGAAAAGAAATTATAGTGATCGGCCCAAGGGAAAATATTTTTCATTGTCTTGAATACCCATTTATTTCTGCGGTATTTGAGAGGTGGGAACAGTTTTACGAGGAAGCAAATATTTGCAAACCCCTGATAACTTCAGGAAACGAATAAGGAGAACGGAAATGAAGCATATTGTTACTGATACTCTTAATTATTTTGAAGCACAGACGCTTAAAGAAGCAACTATGCTTAAATCGTTTGCCGGGAATATGGGAGTTAGAGAAGCACAATTACGTGTTGAAAAAGGAATAACTCGCCTTTATGCTTGCCACCATAAAGGTAACTTAAAACTCTATCGAAGAAAAGGTTATTTTATTCTAGAAGCTGAAGATAAAAATGGCGATGAATTTCTTTTAACTATGTTGCAACATGGTGGCACAGTAAAAGGAACACTATTTCAAAATGAACATTCACGTGTCGAAGTAGCTTTTGAAGTTATTGATCCTAAAAAATGGAAACCGGAAAACGATACAAATGAATAATCAAAGAATGGCCGAACTTTTAGGTATAAATCCACGTTCTGATCGTGCAGTTCGTGGAATAATGAAATATCCGGGGAATAAGACTGATCTTTTACCAGATATTTTACCTTTGCTTCCTTATTGTAAGACTTATGTTGAAGTTTTTGGGGGTTCAGGGATCATTCTCCTTAATCGTTCAAAATCTCCTTGTGAAGTATACAACGATAGATATGGAGGCGTTGTTGACTTTTATCGTACTCTCCGAGATAATGTAAACGAATTGATTGATCGTTTGTCTTTGTACTTACATTCCCGTGAAGAATGGGAATTATGTAAAAAGACATGGGATTCTCCTGATCTGTCTGCTTGTGAACGAGCGGCTCGTTGGTACTATTGGTTACAGTTATCAATCATGGCTAAAGGAGATGCTTGGGCACACAATATTCCTTCTGCTATACAATCTCCCAAAATAACGCTTATCGACAATAAGATTCCTTATTTTCGACAAATACACTATCGTTTGAAAAAAGTACAAATTGAAAACTTAGATTGGCGAGATTGTATCCGGAAATATGATTCCTTCGATACTGTATTTTATCTTGACCCACCCTACTTCAATTCGGATCCTGCCGTATATGATCTACATATGAAAGAAACAGAACACATTCAACTACTTGAGCTAATACAATCAAGTCAAGGATTCTTTGCACTTTCTGGTTATCCTAATCCTCTATATGCTAAGTACCCTTGGGATCAAGTTCATACTTTTACTCGACAAAATAGATTGGCTGTTATTCAGAAAAAAGATGTAACTAAAACAAAAGTAACTGAGTGTCTTTGGATAAAGGAGCAACGTCATGAATCCTGACCCTATCATTCCAATACATGAAGCCTTTTTTCTTGCAGGGCTTCAGTTGTATACTGAAATTTGTAAATTACTTGATACCCTTCACCCAAATACTACTATGCTTGTAATGGTATTTTTAGTAGGTTGGATCGGTATTTCAGCTTTTTACAACAATAATGGAGGCAAACCTCAGTGAAACATCTTAATTCACATCAGTTGTGTGTTGTGGCTTTACGAACCACTGGTAAAGATTTTGTGATTCACGAAATGCGGGAATTATGTGTTATCCCTGTATCTCCTAATCTAACCCCTGAAAAAGAATATTTGCCTTTTAACGTCGTTTTTCGACCTAGAAACAAAGAAAATTGTACTCCACGAGTCTGCTCTAAGGAAGATTATCTTTTTGCTCAGAAAAATGGTCTGGATTCAGATATCCTTATGACAGGATTTGAAGAATGGTATGATCGTTTGCGTCTATTACCTAAAAAGAGAATTATTCCGATTACTTATAATTGGCATAATCAATATCCATTTCTCATGAATTGGTTTGGTTGGTCAGACAATAAATACCCTGATCTACACGATTTTGTTCACCCTAGTATTTATCGAGATATTTTACCTATTGCTCAGTATTGGGCAGATTTAGCTTATTTTAATCAGGAGCATGTACCGTTCCCTAAAATGGGACTTCACTCCTTAGCTTTTAGACTAGGAGTGAAACGTCCCATGACTAATTCTCTATTATCTTATTGTTTATATCTTTTAGATGTATATAAACAATTAACTGGTTTACGTCTACCCACTGGAGTAGATCTACCTCTACGTTACCCTATAGAAATAGACTATTTTCCGGAAAAAGAAGACGGTGATGATGATGATAATGGTGAGTTATAGGGTTAAGGGCTACTGACAGCCGTCAGTAGCCCTTGTTTTATTAATACAGCAATAGTTGTACCAATAATTTCACCCATAAGTTGTAAGGCTTGAATTTGCCCGGTATTATCAATACCTATTGCATCTTGCCCTACACGTAACGATCCACCATTTTCCCCTGCCCCTGTGTATACCATTTGGTGAATCATTTTATCTGCTTTTCCAAAAGGTGGTGTTTCTGTCGTCGCCGAATATTCAAACTCTTGTTCTGAATCTGGTAGAATAATTTTTTCCTTGGTTAAAGAAGTAGTTGTTGTACACCCTACTAATAAAAAACAAATAAGTAAATGTCTCATCTCCTGATCCTTTCTTGTAACCTCACAACTGCCTTTTCTACATATTTTTCAAGGTGTTCTTTCCCGATAGCTTTTAGAATATCTACGCCTTGATCCTTACCTACTGCAATAGTTTGATTCATGGCCATATTTTTCGCCGTTTCTTTCTCTTCGTCTTGAAAGGTACCATCTTTTTTCTTAGGTTCAACATACATTTGATATACCCACGCTACTACTGTTTCAATGATTTCTAAGGCCCAACGGTATTTTAGCCGTACATACCATGCCTTTCCGGTTATAACTCCAAAAACTGTTAAAACAATAGTAATTGCTAATTCAAACCAAATAGACATATTACACCTCTTGATTTTCTCCCATTTTGATTGGTAATACTACTGTTAGAGATACTGACCAATCATCAGGATTGACTGTTACTTCTTCCACCAGACCCTTTACATTCATAGGTAAAGAGCCACCACATTTTGTCCAATTAGGTTGTACCAACATAGGTACTCCTTCATTCGGTTTCATAAAAGTTAAAGGATATTTAAAATCTATCTTCACAGTATCATTAGGTACTAAATGACCTGTTTTTGTTAAATATACATCTAAATAAGTAATACATTTTACTCGTAACCAACTATTTGCATAGACTTTTAACCAATAATATGCTACCATATTATAACCTCTAGGGTTTGAAGCGTGTACTAATTCAATTGTTTCCGGTGGTGGGGAAATATTTGGGATCATTTCTGACCATGTTACTTCTGTTTCCCAATCAGCTATTTTTAATGGGTTTCCGCCGGCTTTTAAAGACGCTAAAATCCTGTTTGTATGTATCTGTATATCTTTAGTGATTTCTGAATGTGTTTCAATAGAATTAGGATCTTTTATAACCCATAATCCTTTTATCCATGTCCCAGTTAATTTTAATCTGTTCGCAATTTCTTCTGTTGTCGTGTAATCCAATTGTAATGATCGTGCATCAATATTATTTTCCGTCAATATTGCTTTTGGTTCTTGTTCCATAAATAAATCAATTAAGGATACTTGATCGTTATGTATTCTAATAGCTTTAGCATGTTCAAATGCTAAACGACTTGTCCATGTTTTTATATCTTCATTATCTCTTGCCCCGAAGCCTATAGGCCACTGTTGTTCAGGAGTATTTTCTTCAGGGCAAATATAATCTGTATACTTTTCTACTAGAAAATGAAACACTTTTTCTTCCGTGACGAGATTATTTTTAGCCGAGACTACTAACTCAACGGTTTCTGAACGAGAAAAATCACGCATCATTTGTATAAAAATACCTTCGTATGTTTTTACAAAGGTACATTCTTCCGGCAAATAAGGACACTTTTCCGTACCGTAACCCATTAACATATCATACAAAGCATTTGGGATTTCGCCACCAAGGATTTCTGAAACGTTGTGCCCATTAGCTACCCACCACTCATAACCTTGATCCTTAATGTAACGATATTTCATAATATTGTATTTGTTTACAGGAAGTAATCTTTCTTTGATCTTGACCCATAACCCTGTAACTTCAGTAATTTGATCCAAGGATACAGGGTAAATATAATTAGGCCACCAAGAAGTACATTTAATTTCTGATCCTTTTTGTACCTGTATGCTTGCCGAGTTTTTATTGTCTAATGACACGGCATATCTGCGACGATGTGTGGAAAAGCGTTGAGATTGTACTTTTGCAGTAGGGTGTGCCTGTTGTGTAAAAGGTAAAAATAACTTATTTTGAAGAGCATGATCAATATAACATACTGTATATCCAGAAAGCGAAATATCTTGATCATATTCATTTTTAATATCACTCAAAAATAATGTTAAACCATCTTGATCTACTACTTTTGCCCAAGCTGTAATATATCTTACCTTTCTTTGATTATTCATATCAATAAAAATTCGATACGCCCGTATTTTTACAAATAATCCTTTCAACCATGGTTCAGGATCTGTATTAAAACCAACTAAAGGAAACGATGTAGATATATCGGTAGGCTCAGAACTTAATTCTCCATGTATATTAAATGTAGATACCGGAGTAAAAGAACCATATCCCTGCATGATTACCGTATTTGGAATATAATTATCAGCATCTTTTTGATATGCCAATAAGGATCCATATTGTTGAGGTGACCAAGTACATATTCCTGTACCGAAGACTACAGAATACCAAGGCAAATTAAAATGAGATATTTGAAAACCTGCTCCCATAGATCCGTGTTTAATAAATGCTCCAATACAACGAATTTGTCCACCATCACAAGCAATATTTACATACTGATATCCATCTAGGGCAAAAGGAGGCATTTTTTGTAGGTCATCATCTTCTATAGAAAAAAAAGAACAAGATGATCCTCCTGATTGGAAATACCAATTATCTTCTGTATTAATATACCCAGTAGGATATTCTCCTAGACTATCCGGCAATAACCAAACGTGATTTCTTTTTAGTCTGGCTGAAGGAATCTGACAAATTGGTTCCACAGAAAATACGGGCACATTTCCGAAAATATGAGGCCACGGATTATTACTTAAGTTCATTTGCATGTGAGGATAAGCATCGAAGTTAGGAGTATACCCAAATTCTTTAAATTCAATATTAGTTACACATTCTAAATTTAATACCCGATCACCTTCTGACCATTCAATCGGTGTTTTTATCTTGCCAGATAAAATGAGTCGTAAAATAGAATCGGCTCTAGGTTGTAAGATCAATAAGTATATTTTAACTTTAAAAGTATAGATATCTGTTGTCTCAATTAATTTTTTAAAATAACCAGTATAATCATTACACCTAACAGTTATATTTCCTACACTACCAAATCCCTCAATCTGAGTTGTTTCTGTCAGCGATCCAAAGGATTCAATAAGTTCTAAAATAGGTTGATTAAATGGACTAGTATTTGTGAGAAATTCCTTAGTCGAAAAATATTCTTTTGTATCATCTGGCTTTATTACTTCGAGAACAAATAATGGCTCAACACCTGTAGCTTTCATAATCTTGTCCTTACTACTAACAAACGTAAAGTTGTTAGATTTATTTCGTCCTCAATTTCCGTTTTTCCACGTTGTCCTCCGGCTCTAGATTCAGTAGTCAAAGTTATATCTTCTGGGAGGATAACTACTGCATGATATTTATCGTGTGGATCCTTATACCCTAAAACCTTACCTTCTGCACATGCTAAGAAATGCTCTAAAGCCATTCGTCTTTCAAGATGTAATCCCTTAAAGTCCAAAGTCATAGTGTAGGCTGTTGTGGCTAATCGATCCGAAGTTATATAGCTACGTACTACATTATTCATAGATCTCTTTATTGTTATTGGGTGAGGTTTAGCAATATCTGCTACCCAATCTGGATTACGTAATCGAAGTGCTTGACGAATCGTTGTACTGTAGTCAAGATCAATATCGTTCCAAGAAGACATATCTATAGGGGGATCTAATACTGAAATTCCATCATTAGACAATCCCGGAAACCAAAACCAAATCATGATATTAATACTCCTTTAGGGAAAGTTTCCATAATCACTTCAAAGGTGAACTGAATCATTACCTTACAGTTGTCTATTTCCGCAAAAACAGGGTCTTTAGCTATTCCTACATATCTGGTTCCATCTTTCAGAAACATAGTTGAAGGTAACCCAGCAAAATCTCTAAAAGCTCTTTGTATTTGAGTATACATATTATTAGAAGGTAAATCTCCTTCTTTGGGTAAATTATCGAATTGAATATTCCATTCCTTAACCTTTGGATTTCGCCTTTCTGAAACGGTCATATCTTTAAAAATTAAATGTCTTGGAATTATTTTTTTTGCATCTCCAAAAGCTAAATGCGGTAATTTGATAGATAAGTTCCCTACCCGCCATTCAATAAAATTTGGTTCAGTTAATGCCCATATAGGTAATAACATGTCAGCCTCCTATCGGGGAGTGGTTGTAGTCGAGCAATGAAATATACTCGACATTTCTGATCCCCGGTGCTTTTACTTTAAGCAACTCCTGCAATTGAGTCCTGTGTGTATGTATTTTAGTAAAAGCCTCGTGAAAATCATTCCCCCAATCACTCCACTTTTTTATATTAAACCATAGATTTAGATCCTTGTTAATCATATAAGGCGGACGATACCAATATTGAGAAGCATATTTTTTTGCCGACTCTAAATCAGTACTTAAATTAGCACTAATTTCATTTAGTTTTTCTATCTTTTGTTGAATTGCTTCATAAGTCATTTCATGTCTGATTCTGTTATATACTCGTAATTGATAGATAAATTCATAAGGATTATAATAACTATACGCCATTGTATAATTATCTACGGCTGACCAAAGATTTAATTTCGTATTTGCCGGAATACCTTCAGGTAAAGGAGCATGCAGATGAATATTTTTTCCATTGATCATTTTAATATATAATGGAATACCCACTTTACCATACGGATCGGTCCATCCCCAGCAACGGTAGGCTAAATTTGTAACATCCCTAGAAAATCTATATACATTTTCGCCGATCCAATCTCCCCAGTTATTTTGATATTGTGCCCCATCTACATCGTGGGTTAAAGATGGTGAAATAGATATTTGATTAGGATTTTGTGTCCTGTTTTCTTGCACCTTAGTTACTTCATAAATTTGGTTATGACTTTCAAAAACGACAAAATCTCCGACTTTTATTCCTCGTAGGCCAGAAAAATGACCCCAACCTGCCGGTAATTTCGACGGATCCCAAAGAGATATATCTTTTGATCCAGCAGGATAAAAACCTGAAACTCTTTCACGTCCATTAAAATTTGCCCGAATATTTACACTTGTTGACCCCAAATACCCACCATAGGTACCTTGTGCTGTCCATCCAAAACTAGGATAATAATCCGGAACATAACGATAATCTTGCACGGTAGATATACACACTCCTCCACCTAATATCGGCAAGATCGGAAGAGCACACGTCTGAACTCCAGTCACCGAATACGATC
>CALBTS010000244.1 GCA_937968035.1 uncultured Methanomethylovorans sp. | reverse complement strand
TGCATCGCATCACGAGTGCAAAAACACGCGCCACCGCGACTCTGCGCCAACGCCACATACCGCCGAACGTTATAGCCAATGCGGATGTCATACAACATGATATAAACTTCAAGACAAATCCTCCTATTATTTGGCACATTTGCTTTTGCGCGTTTCTAACCTCAGCCCAAATGCAAAAGCAAAAGAGCCAAATTAAAACATGTTCCCAATAGCTTCAGTTCAGTTATATCAATACTTAAATTAAAATCACTTTCATGCTTAAATTTTTCAAAAAAGCCACCCATGAACCAATAAATCTGCAAATTGGTGACGTAAAAAAGTACTACCCGGAGATTGCAGAAATCATATTAAAGGGGTCTGATTGCGACTCTATTAAAGATGCATATGGCCCTTTCGGTTCTATAAATAATCCAATACCAGTCAATGGATCAATCGGTGAAATTAAATATTTAGCAAAGCTCAGGGGCAAGACAGGTCAAGCTGTTTTTTTCCATAGAATTGCCAGTATTGAGTCCAAAATTACTGAGAATCCAATTGATAAATATGAAATTGTTTGTCTAGATAATACTCAATGGACCGAACTCTATTTTGATTTGTACCATCCAAGGCGCTCAAATAAATCCCCAAAAGGATTTTCACTAATGCCATTCAATGAAAATCTAAAAATGGATTTACCTTTTGGATTTGGGGTGGATTACTTTGTTCCTGATTTCCCATATGGATTGCCATCAATTTTAGAAAAGGAGGTAAGTACAGCAATAAGTAGAAGGGCAAAGGCAAGATTAGAAAAAAGTAAATTCATAAATCCATATTTAAAACCCACTTCAGGGCCTCAACAAAACAAATCAATAATGCTTGATAACAAGGGTATATCAAAAGAAGAATACCCAACCTCGATTGAGCATTATAGTTTTTTTTCTGGCTTTATTAATAAAATTTTATCCATTGAGAAAGACCTCATTAGGCACCAGAAAGACAACCTGAAAAACTTTAAAAGTCCTCTTCTTTTTAATAATCATTATCATGTACGATTTATGATTGAGAGGTATCTTTATCTTCGTGCATACTTAGGTTTCCTAAACCAGAATATTAACCTCCAAAATTTACATAATTACATAGGTACAATCTCATCCGAAGGATATGGTATTTCAATTCCAGATTCATTGGCCTTTATGAAGAATAGAATTGATTTTTACCAAAGGGAGCTTGAAATGCTCTCCTCTTTCAAATATCCACACCCTGGAAAAATTATATGGTGCATGCATAATCCATCAAATCAAGAAATTACTGATGGAATAAACACAATGTTTGAAGAAAACTTATTTGCTGGTATGTATCTGCTAGGTATTATTAATGATACATTTAAAACGGACTATACCAATTACTCCAGGTCATTTAAGAATTCAAATGAAGGAACTGAAGAAGCAGCTAAGTTCTTTCAAATGGGAGTACAATGCGAAAAATCAGGTGATTATGAGAATGCATTAGAAAATCTCATGAAGGCTGAGTCAATTAATCCGAAAATAGACGGTTTGTCAGCTCATATTCTAATTTCTAAATTTTGGACTGGGGAATATGATGTTGAAAAAGATCATGAATTTTTATATGATTCTTTAACAGATGAAATTTCAAAGAATCCAAATCTATATTCGCTATATGAAACAAGGGCTTGGTTATGCTACCATGTCCTAAACAATATAGAACTCGACAAAAATGAGGAAAAAATCTATTCTGAAAGATCCGAGAATGATTTTAATTTCTGTATTTCCAAAGATCCTTTTAATCACTACTTGTACTCAGCTAGGGCATTATTATTCTCATCTCAAAAAGAGTACTATAAAGCTCTTAAGGACCTTAATAGAGCTGTCAAACTTCAACCTACCATATCCCAAATATACTATGATAGAGCCTTAGTATACAGAGCGTTGAATGAATTTTTATTAGCCAAAACTGATATCGAAAATGCAATATCTACATGCATCAATGATAGGCAGAAGGAAAGGTTTCTTAAATTTAACCAAGATTTAGAAGATTCTATGAATAAAGAAAACACGGAGGGGAAATTATGATTTGCTTTTGAATTCTTAAATCCATGAAATCAATGCAGATAAAGCTTCATTATCAAATTTTACATCATTTTGGAGACATTTAGTTGATAATTACTAATAGATCAATCTATTAAAGGTAACAAGTACACATCAATAATTTTCCTTAACACTGGCATTTATAACAATTAAAGTAACATGATGGAAAACATTATTCTATTAACAACATATGGCATTTTGGGACTCGTGAACGTCTATTGTTTTCAATTTCAAAGAACTACTCGTAAAATTCGAAAATTCTCAGTTGGTACTGCATTGCAAAACCTTGAGAAAATATTACTACCTGACTGGTATTATTGGTTATATTTTATGAGTTTTGCAAGATTTGTACCGCTTATCTGGTTGATGTTCAATGACTGGAAAATCGCATTGATTTCTGTATTAGTCATTTTTCTACTTAAACAATTTATTCCCATAAATGACTATGATAATATTCAAAGAATAAAAAAAGAACTTAAAAGAAAAATAGATTCCAAAGTAGCATCAAATTTGGATTTAACACTTTACGAAATCGTTCTAGAAGCAGAGAAGAAAACCCTTTGATGTGCAAATCTTAAAGTTATAAAACCATGCAAGCCCTTTTAAAAGCCCCTCAATCCGATACATAGTCAAAGCTTTTAAAAGAGCTTGCTCTTCGATTTTATGAATTTTTATATCTTATTCTCTAATAAATCGCACTGGCTATAACAGGTCGGTATATGTCATTGGCGCTCCGTGGCGCGACAATTG
>CALBTS010000243.1 GCA_937968035.1 uncultured Methanomethylovorans sp. | reverse complement strand
CCATATAATTCATTATAAGATCACGGGTTTCCTGGATATGCGCTTTCGATGATGCCCCAAACAAGATAGATTCAATTTTCGGAAATCCGGCCAGATATTCAATGGCTTCCTTTGGCCTGAGAGCGCCTGCAGCAAGAACCTGCATGGCGATTGGCCTGAAGGCTTTTTCATTCAGGTACTTTTCATATATCTCCTTTCCTCCGGACATTCTGAATCCTATCTTATTGATGGAACTGGCGATGATTGGATTATGTATGCCGACGGCGTTCAGAGCATCCAGCAGGGCCGGTAGATTCATAGTTATATAACCAGGTTCAGCGTTATACTTTTTCCTGATATATGCATCATACTCTTTAAAAACTTCATTTAGCCCGAGGCCAAGAATCAGGTCTACCACAACATTCTGGATAAATATGACGGGCGTACTTATACCCTTGAACATCTTCATCTCGGCATCAACAAATATCTCCATCAGTTTGATGAAGTCCTTATTAAAATATGCGACTCCCCCTTTGGTGAATGTGCTGAAAATATTACCTGGCACATATTGCTTAACTGTCCCAATAATGCCGAGCTCAGTGACCGCATTCGCATACTTATGTGCATATGGCATGCACGGATAGATCTTAAAATCCCTGTAACTTTCAGGATTGGCACGCAAATGGTTGCATATGTTGCCAATGCGGTCGTGAGTTGTGCACATGAAGGTATTGATGCCTGTCTCAATAGCCTGATCAAGCACCCTGATAATGGAGGCGTCATCCTTAAAACGTATCGCCTGTTCCCTCGACTTCTCGTCTGACAGGTGGTTTACAGCAAAAAACTGGTTATCACCGAACAGTACCTTTTCCATCTGTATGTTTATCTTTTTGAATCTTCAATTATTAAATCTATAGTCTCATCGGTCTTAAGTGCCTGTGCAAAGGAGTTGATCTCTGTTTGTTGTTTCTTAAGAACACATTGAACAAAATGGTCTATCTGGGCACTGTATTCTTCGCCTCTCAGATAGAAATCGACCGGAATTGCCAGATCAGTAATATACCTGATAGTCCAGCCTT
>CALBTS010000242.1 GCA_937968035.1 uncultured Methanomethylovorans sp. | reverse complement strand
CACAGCGAAAAGTCCGTAGAGGTTTCCTATACCCTGTCCTCTTCCAACTCCTATGAGCGGGAATGATTTGTACCAGGTAACATAGCAAAAACCGAATGTTATGCCTGCAAATATAAGTACCATCATTGTAAGTGGTTCAAATGCAAGCAGAGCGTATTTTACCATTGGGAATCCGGCAATAGCAAGCAAGGGTACTGCAATTATCCACCAGATGATATTTTCTCCCAGGAAACGCAGGGTAAGTCCAACATCCGGTTCTGCAACATCCAGACCTTTTCCGGCTATGGCACCTTCAATACCCCAGCCGACTGCCGCCATCAAGCCACCAATATATCCTATCCAGGGAACATTACCGCTACCCAGTTCCGAAAACAATCCGCCACCAAAGATCACAAAACCGCCGACGATGATAAAGAAAATCCCAATTGCTGCCCGCTTGCTGATCTTTTCACCGTACCACTGGGATGCAAGGATGGAACCCACTACAGGATACATCAAAGCTGCAACAGCTGCAAAAGCGCCACCTACAAAACCCATTGCAATGAAGGAACCCAGAATAGCTATAGGTCCACCGAATATAGAGGCCAAAAAGAACCATTTTGAACAGGGTTTGAATGCCTTGAGAGTTCTCTTCATCTCACCGAACTTCCCAAGGGCACCATTCCATACCATAAGTGCAAGTATAACAGTCAAAGCATTGAATGCCGTGATCAACACAGCAGTTATGATCAAAGCCATACTATCGCCGCTTCCAGCAGCGATCTCACCATACATTTCATCGAAAGGATTTAGTACCCATACAACTGTACCGGGAAGATACCACAGACCCCAGAGCACAGCACAGAAAAGAGCCCACATGTATCCATATTTAACTCGTCTTTTATGTTCGAGTTTTCTTAAATCTTGCAGATCCATATTTTTCCTCCTTCTTTTACTGGCAGGTTTATCCGCCAGACTTCATATTGAGATTAGGTTCAATTACTCTCATCATAGCGCTCAGAACCGTATGATGAAAAGATGATTTTGATACCATTCCCCTTTTCTTCTTGTATCTACTTCAACCACCCATAGTTGAAGGAGTCGGGGTGTATGGAGAGTACACCCCTCATTTGGATTTAGACCCCGATCTAAAGGGGTTAGAACAAAGCCTTAAGCTTCGTTACTGCGTCTGCTGCATTTTCGGCGTAGATGTCTGCACCGATCTTAGTTGCCCAATCCTGAGTAACAGGTGCGCCACCGACCATTGTCTTGACGTTTGCGCGCAAACCTGCTTCTTTGAGCTGTTCTTCGACCTGCATCTGGTTGACCATCGTGGTCGTCATCAGAGCAGAAGTTGCAACTACGTTGGGTTTGACTTCAGAGGCTTTACTGACTATGTCTTTGATCGCAACGTCCCTTCCAAGGTCTACAACCTTGAAGCCTGCGATCTTAAGCATGGTAGCAACTATGTCCTTGCCGATGGAGTGGATGTCACCCTCAATTGTACAAATAAGGACTGTACCTCTGTTTTTGGACTCTGAGCCCAGTTTTTCCAGTGCAGGTGTCAACACTTTTACACCGGCGCTCATCGCTTCGGATGCTGCGATGACGTGAGGCAGGAATAAAACACCTGCTTCGAACTGGTCGCCCACTTCTGTCATTGCAGATGTGAACCCATCCTGGATAAGCTCTGCCGGATTGATTCCTGCTTTAAGTGCCTCATTAGCTACTTCCTCGGCTGCCTCTTCATCGAAGTCAAGGATCGCTGCCTTTGCTTTTGCAATAATTTCTGCTTTTGTTGCCATTGATAATCCTCCATTTTAATTCTATGAAATCACAGGCTGTCCCTGAATGCTTTGTCGGCCTTGTCTACGATGGCCTTCATGTCCTTCAGCAGATCTGCATCTATTGGTGTGACCTCGTGGTTCTTCATCACATCGACTACCTTTTCATGTGCTACTGTTGCCAGATCCTTTGAACCTGCTGCTGCCCAGTCTCCGTACATCAGCCTGTTGATCAGTGTTGGGTTGGATGGGAGATCGATGTTCTTTCTTGTGGTCTTGTGTGCAAGGAAGTTGTTTCCAATTCCTACCTGCTGGATAGCTTCCACCGCAAGCGTTTCCTCAGATACTGGAATACCCTGCATTGCCTTCTTTGTCATGGAGATCATATCGTTGTCAAAGACAAGCTGCTCCATAGAGAAGGTCATACCGAGCTCAAGCATACCTGCACCATATAGGGTGTTTGCACCGGACAGGGCTGGCAACAACGTTGTCATGGTCTTCTCGTGACCTGCCTGACCGTCTGGTATCTTGGAATCGGACTACGAGCCAGCCACGTATGTGGGTAGACCATAGTATTGTCCAAGTTTTGCTACTCCAGCACTGATAAGTCCAAGCTCTGGGGAACCTACTGGTGCTGTACCTTTCTTCAGATCGAACGTGGTTGTAGAACTGCCGTACCATACGGGAGCTCCTGGTTGAGTGAGTTGAGCCAGTACGATACCTGAAAGAACCTCTGCATTGTGAGTTACCAGTGTGCCTGCAAGATGAACAGGAGATGAACCGCCAGCCATTGCCATGCTCAGTACGTTAACAGGCATGCCAAACTTTGCACCCTTCATGATGACCTGACATGCATTGGAGCTGAGCTCAAGTGGACTTGTTGGACAAACCAGCATTGAGAAAAGAGGCTTCTTACGGAATTCTTCGTCATCTCCACCATAGTATGCCTGTACGATATCTCTGTAATATTCTACATGTTCACCGACTGGGTCTATGTGATGGAAGTGCTTTGTGGTGTTCATCAGAGGAGTAAGTGTCTCGTGAACATCCTGCATACCCTTGCCTGCCCAATCCCTGGCGGAAACTGCAAGTGAATAATAGTCTATGTTCTCTGCCCAGTCCACAAGCTTTGCAGTTGCTGCAACATCAGCTTCTGTGGAGTCAACTGTTTCGTACTTTCCTGGTGCTTTGTAGTTGCACATCTTGACACCAGTACCGAAACATGTCCAGTGGACCTTACCTTTATGTTCCTGTACTACTTTTTTCTTAGGGTCGCGTCCATATAGTGCAAACCTGGATGGGCAGTCCTGAAGTGCTCTGTTAACAACATATTCAGGGATCTTGACAACCTGGGTCTTCTCATCTACCTGGCATCCGGCTTTCTTGAAAACAGCCCTTGCATCAGCATCTGATACCTGGATACCGGGGTTCATAAACACATCCATAGTGGCGTAGTGAAGTGCTCTCAGATCTTCGCTGGAGAACAATTCTAACTTCACACCGTCCAGCATTTCTCTTCCTGGATAATAGTGGTTTACCATATTCTTTCCTCCTTACTTCAGTCATGCATGCCAAATGTTGGGTATCTGTACGTACAGATGTCTGGCTTGCATTGATCCTTGCTCATGGCACTTCTTTTTAGGTATATATATTTTTCTCTAAATTGTGTTATTTATAGTTTTTGGTAAAAAACAAATTAATCACCATATTTAAAGATTGTGGGGAAATGAAGGAGAATTGCACACGTATAAAATGTATAAAAAAAGAGATGTATTCTTTATGGGTATTGATGTTCTTAGGGAGATATATTTAATGGAAAAGCACAACTATAAATAAATACCGCTTGTTACTTAACTAAATTCTTTATTTACAGGGAGGATAAAGAGAAATACCTTTGATAAAAAAGCCTTCGTACATTGTTTCTTGTGTCCCCCCATAAAAAAGGCAGTTAATAACTTCGAAAAACACCCTTAATTTTTTGATAGAACTACTAGTTCCTATGCGCAGGGAACTATATGCCTTATATAAATATAGTGGCTGTTCTCTGTCAATAAGCCACATTATATGAGAAATCTAATTCACAGGTTCCTCAAAGGATAATCTGGATATTCCAATCAGAGCTTCTCTACCATACCATTTTCCCACAAAGAACTTAGTGTCGGCAGATATAAATTTATGATCTTTGCTCATAAGAGGCACATAACATCTTGAAGAATTACCTGAAATGAGCCCCTCTATATCAATGCTCTCAAGCACTTCCTTTTCTTTACCAGGAGGGAACAGTTCCAGAAAATCCATTTTATCCAGGTCTTTTTTGGAATACTGTAGATATTTCTGCAAAGCATGGTTAGTATGGATTACCAAGCCACCCATATCCATTATAAATATCAGGTCATCCATAGTATCAAAAAGATTTTGCAGCCCATTATGATCTTTTTTGACCAGATTTCCCTCTCTGAAACGGGTTACGATCACTCCTAACTGGCCCGCAATCGTATCGATAACATTTCTGGAATTGGCAGGTATCTCCAGTTCCCTATGTGAACCGATTATTATTGCAGCAACAAGCTTGTCATTATAGTGCACTGGAATGAAACCCATTGCCTGTAAACCTTCATAATCAAGATTTTCCTTGATCATGGCACTTATTTCAGAGAAATGCTTGTACACAGGATAGCCAGTAGTGAAAAGTTTTGCTTGAATAGTATTAGCATCAAAATGGCTGATGTTAGCCGCGAACTTTTCTGACAGACCCCTATAAGCCATAAGCTCAAAATAGCCTTGTGAACCATCCACTAAGTATATAGCTCCACAGTCTATAGCTTTGATCTGAAGAACAAAATCCAGTGTCTTTTCAAACATATCCTGTAAATTGTCTTCTGAACTGGATCCACCATCGAAATCAGATTCAACTTGGACAAAATTATTTGCTTGTTTGCGCTCGGTGATATCAACTATTATTCCCTGCAGAAAATCAATATCCCCATGTTGATCATGATGGATAAGTGTTCTTTCATCCACCCATCTCACTTCACCTGACTTTGTAAGGATCCTGTATTCTTGACTGAAATCTGAATATCCCTCTTTATAGCACCTATCTACCTCTCTGCGTACTTTTTCGAGGTCTGCAGGATGTATAATGTCACCGTAGATCTTTTTACCTGTTAGGAAATCGTCTACCGCATAGCCAAAGCGTTCGATGTTCTTTGAAACAAATTCTACTGGCCAATCTTTTTCAGGTCTCCACATAAAAACAAGTGCAGGACTATCATTGATCACGGATTCCAAGACCTTAAGTATCCTGCGGGTCTCGAGAATTTCCTCATCAGCAAGCTTACGCTGTATAAGTTTCCACATCCCATCAAATAGCAGCGTGATCTGCCTTACATCGGAGCTGTCATATTCTTCGGGCTTATTGACCACGATGGCAACAGCAACTACCTGATCTCCATCCATCACTGGTATGTTGATATAGCGATTGATCTTGCCCTCCAGATTAGGTTTTATTCCTTTGATAGGCCCGGGTCCTGATGAATGGTTATTAACTATGGGTTCTCTTTCTCTAATTGCTTCCCCCCACATACCTGCAGAATTTACAGGATAAGTCCAGGGTTTTTTCTCATGGTTTGTTTTCTGAACAGGCCATTCATACATTTCAAGGTTATTATCATCCTCTTTTAGCAGACCAAGATAACCTATCTCACTATGTGTTAGCCTTACAGCTTTTTCTATTGCAAACTCAGCGATCTTTGAAACAGAGGAATTGCCTCTCTGGTGCAACTCAAGAAGTGCCTCCAGACGTGCTTCATTTAGGTGTATCCTTTCTTCAGTTCCTTGAAGCTCACTTACATCCTGGATTAATCCAAGTCCTCCTATCAAGGAACCATTTTCAGATATTATAGGAGAAAATTCTGCTTTTATAACAGATATCTTTCCGGTAGGGGAGGTATATTCACCTTCATAATGACCAGACTCGCCCAAAAAAACAAGGTCTATAGCAGCTTTTAAAGGTCCATCTTCTATATATTTGAGTAGATTGATACCCAATATTTTATTTTTTGGCTCCGATATAATTTTTGCACAAAAGCTATTACAGTTAATAATTGTGCTGTTCTCATCGAAACAAAGAATACCCAAGGGAGCGCGTTCAAAAATGAGACGGTATTTCCGCTCTATATCTTTCAAAGTATTTTCTGCTTTCTCTTTTTCAGTATTGTCAATGATTATCCCCTGATAACGTGAGACATTCCCATCATTATCTCTCTTTAAGAGAGACCTTTCGGTTACATACCTCACTTCCCCAGATCTGGCAAGTATCCTGTAGACCAGAGTAAAGTAAGAGGTATTTCCCTTTTTAACCAGTTTTTTGACCTCTGAGTTTATCTTTACATAATCCTCTGGATGGACTAAATCAGCATAATCAATTTTTCCAGACATTAGTTCTTCAGGAGTGTATCCTAATTGTGTAACGTTTTCCGAGACCCATTCAACTGGCCATCTTTCATCCACCTTCCAAATGAAAGATATCACAGGACTTACTTTGTGAAGTGCTTCAAGCTTTTTTAGTGTATCAGGGTCCTCTGGTAGATAAAACTCAGCACGTTTCTTTCCATATTCAGAAACTGTTGTAATTTTGGAAATTATAATCACCTTTGAGGACCAATATGATTACCAAATGTCATATGAAATAAGAATTCATAAGTATATACTTTATTAATGGAATTAGTTCTGCTACTAATCTAAGAAACTAGAACCTACATATTTAAAGGTATTCGTGGACGTAAAATTCAGATATATAAATTTACTTTTTGGATCTGCAAAGTGTATGAGCGACTCCAAAGACAAAAAGGAAAAATTAACATTAGCAGTGTCTTTTCTCTTCTGCAGAACTGAAGATGCTTTTAAAGCATTCATCAAAAAGTATAAATAATAGAATCTTGAGTAGATTTTTTCTTAATATAGTGAAAGCACCGATCAATAGTATGTTGAATCAGTAAAATAGGAAAATATATATAGTTAATATGGACTATGCTTTTTAAACGCGAGCAGATTGAGTGTGCAGTTAACTGCTCTGTTATAAGAATATAATGAGGTTCTAATGACTTTAATGTCCATAATTGCCTGCAGGATATTTGAGGATGAGATCGTGCACCTCATCAAGAACGATTCACAGATCACCAGAATTCTAGTTGTGGACAGCCTGGATGCTGCAGGTATTCTCAGGAAACTATCTGAAAATGCTATAGATCATACAGTTTGTTCACCAAATAAAATAGAGGATCTGATACATAGTGAACAAGATACAAATTATTGTCTCCTTGTGAATATCCTTGGTTTTTCCCTTGATGCATCTCCTCAATTGCTCAAAGAAAGCGTGTACAAAGAGATCAGCATCATTTCCGAGTATGCCGACACTATCCTAATATTCTATGGTTTGTGTGGGAATGTACTGGGCAATCTAAACAGAGACTTTGCACATCTTTCTTGTCCTGTGCACATTCTAAGAGAAGAAGATGGAGAGATAATCGATGACTGCATAGGTGCTTCCCTGGGGGGAAGGAAACCTTATCTCAGAGCTCTAAAAGAAGCTGGCGGAGAAGGCGTATATTTCCTTACGCCCATGGGAGCAGCTTTCTGGAAGGAAATGGCTGTAATTGCCCGTCTTACAAATGACCCTGAGAACACTGCTATGACCAAGATCGTTTTCGATCACGCAGGATACAAAAATGTAGGTAAGATAAATACAGGTCTTGTTTACGAGGAGAGCTTTGATGCAAAGGTGGAAGAGTTTGCTCAAGCCTTTGATTTCCGAATAGTTGACATGCAAGGCACTGTGAAGATCGCAGAACAGTCATATCAGCGGGCAAAAGATTCTATAACAAAAAAGAGGGCAGACTTTAATGAAACATAGTCTGGGAATAGATGCCGGAGGAACATATACTGATGCAGTTCTTCTTAATAGTGATGATGGCAGGGTCTTACAGGCAAACAAAGCATTGACAACATACCCTGACCTGATCTTTGGAATACGTGAAGCTTTGGACGGTCTTGATCAAAAACTACTTTCTGATGTGAGCTTGGTCTGTGTTTCAACAACTCTTGCAACAAACACGATCCTTGAAAATACGGGTTATCCGGTAGGTCTCATACTGATCGGAAAAGCGGGCATACCCGCTGACAGGAAAATAGAGTATATTATCCAAGTAAGAGGAGGGCACAACAGTGCTGGTAATGAAATTGAGCCCCTGGATATCCAGCCAGTAGAGGATTTCATCCTGAAAGTAAAGAACAAAGTTTCAGCTTTTGCTGTATCCTCCTATTTTAGTGTCCGTAATCCAGAACATGAGGTGCAGGTAAAAGAAAGTGTTATGCAACTAACAGGCCTTCCGGTCGTATGTGGACACGAACTATCTCAAGACCTGGGAGTTTATGAGAGAGGTGTGACTGCTTATCTTAATGCACAGCTGATACCTCTCACTAATCAATTTATGCAAGCTGTAACTTCCGAGATCAAAAAGAGAAACATTGAAGCAAAACTAATGATGCTCAAATGTGACGGATCAATGGTGAGTATCGGGGAGGCGCTTAAAAAACCTATCCAATCCATTTTTTCTGGCCCTGCAGCTAGTTTACTGGGTGCTTCTCATCTTTCAGGTTTTGAAACCTGTGCAGTGGTCGATGTAGGTGGAACAAGCACTGATGTTTCTATGATGCACGAAGGTCTTCCTGAAATATCTGATCAAGGAGCAGTTGTAGGGAAGTGGCAGACAAAAGTAAAGGCTCTCAGGATGGAAACCTCCGCTGTCGGAGGAGATAGCCACGTATGGATACTTAATCATGATATACATGTAGGACCGCGCAGGGTCATACCCTTATGTTTAGCGGCATTGAAGTATCCAGAGATCAAGGAAAAACTGAAGATGCAGCAAAATATCCTACGCAATCAAATAGGTGAAAATATACAACCAACGAAGTTTTTCATGAGGAGTGGAAAGATACCTGAAGAACTGAGCCCTGAAGAAAAGGACTTGTTCGACCGCCTCAGTGATGTACCCTATACGGCGAGTGACATCTACTGGAACGAAAATAGAATGCCAAGTCCTATGACCATGGATATGCTCATACAGAAAAGGTTAGTAAGGACCATAGGCTTTACACCTACTGATGCTCTCCATGTTATGGGAGAATATCAAAAGTGGGATGTAGAAGCAGCACATATAGGTTCTGAAGTTTTGTCCAGGTTTGCAGGCATGGAAAAGATGGAACTATGTTCCAGGGTAAAGGAACAAGTAACAAGCAATATAGCCCTTAACCTTGCTGCTTTTTTGCTGGAGGATGTGGATAGGGAAGAAATAAGGAAGATAATTAATGGTAAATTCTTTGCAGGTATCAAGGTCAAAATGCCAGTTGTATTGCTGGGAGGGCCTGTCACTGCTTACAAGGATGGCCTTGCCAGATATTTTGACTCTTTGATCGTTGTTCCGCAACATGCAGATGTGGGCAATGCAGTTGGAGCACTTGCAGCTAAAGGTATTAAAAGACTGGAAGTGCTTATAAAAGCTTCTTTATCAGAATCAAAATATAATATTAAACCTAACTCTTATATTGTTTTCTATCCTGGTGGGAGAAAAGAATTTTCATCTTATGCGGAAGCATTACATCATGCAGAGCGTATCGGTTCTGAACTTGTGATGGATTATATGTCATCATCCTATCTGGACCTTACTGAAGTAAAGATCAATATGAGCCGCAACGACATAAGTGTGGAAGAAGGCACCACACCTCTGGAAACAAGGCTAGGGTTCCTTGGTATAGGGCAGTAAAGGGTAAATAAAGGGTATTTAATGTGTGGATTTGAACACATCAAACTATAGAATTGTACGAGAGGGAAAAAATGCAATATAGTCTGGGAATTGATGCAGGTGGTACTTATACAGATGCAGTGATCATAAGGAACTCTGACAAGAAAGTTGTGGCTTCATACAAAGCCCTTACTACTTATCCTGAATTGCTTACGGGCATAGAGAACGCTATAGATGGCTTGGACCCTCAATACCTGAAAGACATAAAGCTCGTTTCAGTATCTACAACCTTAGCAACTAATACGATACTTGAGAAAACAGGCTATCCGGTAGGTCTTATCCTTGTGGGTAATTATCTGGTACCCCAAGACACATCTGTCCAGGAATATGTGATGGTCAGAGGAGGACATACTGCTACCGGAGCTGAAGCAGAGGCCCTTGATATAGAGGCAGTGACAGAATTTGTGAACAGGGTGAAGGATAATGTATCAGCTTTTGCAGTTTCTTCATATTTCAGTGTGCGTAACCCTGAACATGAATTGCAGATAAAGGATTACATAATAAAATCAACAGGGATGCCTGTGGTGTGCGGACATGAGCTATCGCAGGACCTGGGAGCATATGACAGAGGTATTACAGCCTACCTCAATGCCCAGCTCATACCCATTGCCCGTCAGTTCATCGATGCAATTGTATCTGATATTGAGAGAAGAGGCATCACAGCAAAGCTCATGATGCTCAAATGTGATGGTTCTTTAATAAACATCAAAGAAGCCATCCAAAAACCTATAGAGTCTATTTTTACAGGTCCTGCAGCAAGCCTTGTAGGAGCTTCCTTCCTGTCCGAGAGGGACACATGTGCAGTGATAGATGTGGGCGGTACAAGTACTGATGTTTCTCTCTTGTATAAAGGACTGCCCGAACTCTGTGAAGATGGTGCTAAAGTAGGTGGCTGGAATACTAAAGTTAAAGCTATCCGAATGGAAACTTCTGCCATGGGGGGGGATAGTCACGTATGGATAAAGAACAGGAAGATAAACATCGGGCCACGCAGGGTAATACCTCTGTGCGTGGCTGCTGTTCAGTATCCGGGTTTCAAGGAAACACTGAAAATGGGACGCACTCCTGCACGTGTGGAACTGGGAGAGAACGTGCAACCGACCAAGTTCTTCGTACGTACAGGAAAAGAGCCGGTAAAGCTCAGTTCTTATGAACAGGAGATCCTCAGTACAATTGGTCAAGAACCAGTATCAATAAGCGATATCTATTGGAGGTTCGGTCGTCCTGTGTCAGTAGAACATCTGGATTATCTCATTCAGAAAAGGCTTGTACAGGCAATTGGGTTCACACCCACGGATGCACTGCATATCCTGGGTGAGTATGATGAATGGGATAAGGAAGCTTCAGTTATAGGCGCAACCATTATGTCAAGGCTTGTACAAATGAACGAGCAGGAACTTGCTGAGCACATTAAAAGAGAAGTTGCCTACAATATGGCCTTGAACCTGATGTCCTATATGCTCAAAGGAGTTGAAGGCAAAGAGATAGAAAAAATACTCAGAGGCGAGTTCTTCTCTAAGTTCAGGCTCTCAGTGCCTGTTGTACTGCTTGGGGGACCTGTGAAGGCTTATGTGGAGCAGATGCAGAACATCATCGATGCAGAGATACTATTGCCACCTTTTGCAGAAGTTGGTAACGCTGTAGGTGCGTTAGTGGGACAGGGTGTCAAAAGGATACAAGTTCTCATAAAAGCTGTCTACAGGGAAAAGCAAAGGTTTTTCCTCGTGTTCACTCCCGGAGGATTTGAGGAGTTCTCAACTCATGGAGAAGCTCTTAAGTATGCTGAACATGTGGGAGAAAATCTGATCATGGACTATATGAGAGAAGCCGACATGGACTGGAACGATGTGAGAATAGATATGTCCAGAGAAGATATTACTCTACACGAAGGCAGCCCCATCCCTATTGAGACGAAACTTGTGTTTATGGGAGTGGGAAGTCTAAGGGTCACTAAGAAATCCTGACCCTTCTTTTTCATTTTCATCCAGAAGCCATGACCAAAAAATATAAATAATAGCTTAATCGATTACCTTTTACTAAATGGAAACCGGATCAGGTTGATCAAATGGACTCTAAATCCGTTCAGCCGGGTTAAATTCCCGGGGTTTCCGCCATTTTTTACTTTGATTGCTATGTATTTTCTCTTTTTTGAACTCTTTGCTTGGTAACTTTGTTATTTTGATGTTTTATGGCAAATAGTATAAATACATCTTTTTCCGTGCAAAAAATATATCTAGTAGATTGTGAAACTTGAAAGTGAATTGCTTATTAACAAACAAAACAGGTGAAATGAAATGACATTCAACGAACACAAGAACTGGATATTGCAGTACATGGGCTTATAGAAGATCCTTGAAAGATCGTAGCGTATAAAGGAGCTGAAAGCATGAAAAAAAAATTATTGGAATCCTTGCTTAACGATACCGATATGTGGGTATCGAGAACCGGATTGCTGCATAGCATACGGGATTTAAATGTATCTCAACGTTCTGTTCATATAGTTACCAGCTGTGGAGAGACCTTCGATATAAGAAATTCAAGGTCCAGTCGCTCGGCACGGGCTCTAAGACTTAGGAAATTCAAAAAACCCTGCAAACAGTGTCGGGTTTCTGATCTGAAGATCAATGAATTCCTCCAGAAGACATCCAAAGAGATCAGAACAAAGCATGTAAGAGTAACTGAAATTCCATCTAATTCTATAAATATACCTACTCCGGTACATGCTGAAAAACCTGTAGTCCCACTTTCTCATATTACTCATAGCCAACCTCAAAAAGTACCCTCTATACATGTCAAGGAAAAAACGGAAAACAAGGTTGAAAGAAAAATTACGAACCTGCCTAAGAAACCCGTAGTTTCCGGCTCAAAAGCAAAAGATGCAGGTTTCACACAGAGCCAGAAGGACAGGATAGTATCATTGCTGGGACCGGACGAGATGATATCTTTCTCTAAGGAAAAGCGTTCATTCCAGCAACTTGAAGCTGAACTGATAAACAAAAGAAAAGAGGATCTGCGTAAAGTGTATGAGGACAGCAGGGAAAACCTTCTTGGAAAACTTGAACGTCAGATCACCGAGTTCTTTGTGGAAAGGGGCTTCATGGAGATAAAATCTCCCATTCTGATACCCTTTGAATACATGGAAAGGATGGGAGTTGGTGAAGATACAAAACTTTCCCAGCAGATCTTCCGGGTGGATGAGAGCATGTGCCTGCGTCCCATGCTTGCACCTGGCCTTTACAATTACCTCTACAAGTTCGATAACATCCTTCCTGACCCTATACGTATATTCGAGATCGGACCCTGTTACAGAAAAGAATCTGATGGTAAGAGCCACCTTGAAGAGTTCACAATGCTTAACTTCTGCCAGATGGGTTCAAAATGTACGAGAGAAACCCTGATCCTTCTTATTGAAGATTTCCTGGATTCCCTGAACATAGAGCATGAGATCGTTTCTGACAACTGTATGGTATATGGTGAAACCATAGACGTGCTCCACAAGGACATGGAACTCTCCTCTGCAGTTGTAGGACCAATTCCTCAGGACAGGGACTGGGGTATAAACAAGCCCTGGATAGGTGCTGGATTCGGCCTGGAAAGACTGCTCAAGGTCACACATAATTTCAAGACCATAAAAAGAGCAGCTCGTTGTGAGAACTACTACAATGGCATCAGTACGAACCTGTGAGGTGATCCCAATGTTTACTAATATGGACAAAAAAGACCTTGATGCATATGCACAAAGGGTCATAAATGGAATGCAACTATCTGAAGATAACCTTCGGGAAATGCTTTTGATCACAGACAGTACCGAACTTGAAAAGCTTCATTATGTTGCAAGGAAAGTGAGAGATCACTACTTCGGGAACAAGGTTTTTCTGTACAGTTTCGTGTACTTTTCCACATATTGTAAGAACAGATGTGCATTCTGCTACTACAACACAATGAACAAGATCAACAGGTACAGGCTGGGATTCGAAGATATTCGCAATGTATGCAGAAAGCTTAAGGGAGAACAGATCCACATGGTGGACCTTACCATGGGAGAAGATCCTTACTTCCATGAAAACCCCAGCCAATTTGCCAAGGTCATAGACATAGTCAAGGAAGAACTTGATCTTCCGGTTATGATCTCACCTGGGGTGCTGGATGACAATGCGCTGACAATGCTGCGTGAGCATGGAGCTAACTTCCTTGCCCTATACCAGGAAACTTACGATAAGGAACTTTATAGGAACCTCAGGGTTGGACAATCCTTCTCAGAACGCATCCATGCCCGTCAGTTCGCCCAGAAGATAGGCTACTGTGTAGAGGACGGGCTGCTCACAGGTGTGGGTAATGACGTCGAATCCACCATAATTTCTCTGAGAGGCATGGCAAGAGAGGATCCTCAGATGGTTCGGGTGATGACCTTCATCCCTCAGGAAGGAACACCTTTGGAGAAAGAAGTGCAGGAGTCCAACCTGTCGGAACTCAAGATAATATCAGTGTTAAGGTTGATGTTCCCGGACAGATTGATACCTGCTTCTCTGGATGTGGAAGGCATTGAAGGCATGGTATATCGCCTTAATGCAGGTGCTAATGTGGTAACATCCATTATACCCTCTGACTCTTCCCTTGAAGGAGTGGCAAACTATGACAGGAAACATGAAGAGAGGAAACGGGACCCAAAGAGTGTAGTGACAAAGCTCAGGAGTATGGGGATGGAGCCGGCTGCACAATCAGATTTCAACAAGATATTAGGAGTGGTGGCATGAAACAAATATGTTTGATAGGAGGTAAGCTTCAGGGTTTCGAGGCAGCATACCATGCCAGAAAAGCAGGTATTGGAGTTGTATTGATAGACAGGAATGAAAATGCTTTCATAAAGGATCTGGTGGATACGTTCCATTGTTTTGACATTGTGGAACAACCTGAAAGGCTCATAGAGATATCAGCAACCGTCGATGCCATGATCCCTGTAAACGAAAATTTTGATACTATCGATTTCCTTGAGACCATCAAGGACAGGCTTCATTGCCCTCTGCTCTTTGATTTTGATGCATACAGGATAAGTCGGGATAAGAACACGTCGAAAAAATATTTCAGATCCATAGGTATTCCAACCCCTACAGATAAACCTACCCATCCGCCATATTTCGTAAAACCTTCCTGCATGAGCAGCAGCATAGGCACGGCCATAATCTATGACGATGAAGATTTGAAAGGTCTTGATCCCACCATGCTCATAGAAGAATACGTGGAAGGTGACGTGCTATCTCTTGAAGTCGTAGGGGACGGCAAACATTTTGCAGTTGTAAAGGAGACAAAGGTCCATATTGATGATACCTACGACTGCCATATGGTAACACCCATTGATCACAATCCTGAACTGAGGAGGATCACCTATGAACTTGCACGCGATCTCAAGCTCAAGGGTATCATGGACGTGGAAGCTATTGACAGTCCACAGGGACTGAAAGTGCTGGAAATAGACGCCAGGTTCCCAAGCCAGACACCTACGGCTGTCTATCATTCTTCTGGAGTTAATCTTCTGGAGCTCCTTATGCAGGCTTTTACAGAAGGTGTGCAGGAGATGGCCCAGGCACCAGAGGGTAATTATTGCATATATGAGCACCTTATACTCAAGGATGGAAAATTGTCACCTATAGGTGAGCACATTCTGTCAATGGGAAACAATTACAGGCCAATCCATGGATCGGAAGGTATAGAGATATTCCAGCGTGATGGAGAACATAAGGCATTTACAGTTATAACCTGGGGCGAGGACCAGGAAAAAGCTGAGATGAACAGAAAAAAGGCACACGAAATGATACTTAGAACATCAGAACAGGAGGTGGCATAATGGCATTGCTCACACCCGAAGATCTTGATAACCTCTCTGCTCAATTTGAACAGAGTGAGTCTACCATTGAAAGAGTTACAGGAAGCAAACTTACAGATATCTGCAAAGAAATTTATGGAAAAGACCTCGGGTCTGAAAAGGTGGGCATAATACCCATAACCGCAGGTAATGGTATTATTAGTAATTTTGCTTCTTCCTTGCTTTTCATAGCTCAGCGCCTTGGACTTGAAGGTTTCATTACTCAGCACACAGATGTGACAGGATATTATGAAGCCATAAGGGATGGCGCAGATGTACTATTGATGGCTGACGATCATCTTTTTATCGCTCATAATCTCAGGAATGGAAAATTGGTCACCAACCATGAAGCAACAGGTATAATCTATTCGGAGATAGCTTCCAGGTTCAAGGATGCAGCTTCAAGTGAGATCCTGGTCATAGGTCTTGGAAGAGTGGGATATGCAGGAGCTAAACATCTTGCTGAAAAAGGTTTCAATGTTTATGCCTGCGACCCTAACAGAGATTTCTTAGATAAAGCAGCTTATGAGCTTGGAATTAAGGAATACTGTAAAGAGGACCGCAAAAAGTTTTCAATGGTATTCGAAGCAACACCCAATGCCAATACAATAACTGAGGGAATGATCGCAGAGAGATGTCTGGTCTCAACGCCCGGAATACCCTGTGGATTACCCCAGGAAGTAGGAAGAAAATACAGAGTCGACCTTGTCATGGAACCTCTCTTCATTGGGGTAACATCAATGCTGTATTCAGTAATTTGATCCTACTTATTTTTTTCCCGGTCATTTACCATCTGATGCCTGTAGAGTGCGATCTCGATGGTCGTACGCAGGTCATCTTCCTCAAAGGGTTTGAGGATATACCCGTAAGGTTCCGTCAATTTGGCTCTTTCTATTGTATCTCCATCCGAATATGCGGTCAGGTATATCACAGGTATGTTGAAACGTTTACGTATTTCTCCGGCCGCATTTATGCCATCAATTTCTCCTTTGAGCATTATATCCATGAGCACAAGGTCAGGAAGTATACCTTCAGCTTTGCTGATAGCATCTTCGCCTGTTGAAGCCACTCCAGGGACTATATAACCTAATTTCTGTAATCTCTTCTTTATTTCAAGAGCAACTATGTTCTCATCTTCAACCACAAGTATCTTGGCGTTTGTCATAATCACACCTTAACCTTACATTTTAATTCCTTAAAACGTATCTTAAAAGATGTTCCCTCTTTCCTTTCAAGTTCAATAGTGCCGTTTATCTGTTCAACAAGAGTGGTCACAAGCTGCAGACCCAGAGAAGAAGTTTGCCTGAAATTGATATTTTCAGGGAATCCTATACCATCATCAGATATTTCAAGGATGAACTCATTTCCTTCAAGGCCAAGAGTAACACTGACATTTCCTTCGGACGTATGTGGAAATCCATGTTTGAGTGAATTGGATACCAGTTCGTTTATTATCATTCCCAGAGGTATGGCAGTGTCCATGCCCAGATAAGCGTTTTCTATTTTCGAATGTAATTTAATGGATTTGGATTCCATAAAATAGGATTTCTTCAGGAAATTAAGCAAATTCTGGGTGTAATCTGCAAAATCAATCGTAGACATATCTCCGGACTGGTACAGTTCCTCGTGGATCAATGCCATCGATCTTACACGGTTGCGGCTGTCCAGAAAAGCTTCGATTATCTCCTTGTCTTTGAAATTTTCCGCTTCAAGGAACAGCAGACTTGATATTACCTGCAGATTATTTTTAACTCTGTGATGGATCTCTTTTTTACGAATCTCCTCATTCTTTAAAAGAGCTTGTTGAGCCTTTTTGCGTTCAGTGATGTCCAGGATGATACCTTGGAGCAAAATATCCCCAGTCTCTCCCATCTCGATATAAGTTCTCTCATCAACCCATCTGACATCCCCATACTTTGTGAATATTCTGTATTCCTGATTGAACTGATCAGAATGGTTATTTTTATGGTCCTCAAGCAAGGGATGGAATCTTTCACGGTCATCTGGATGTAAAATGTCCACATATTTAATGCGACCTGATATGAAATCTTCAACAGTGTAACCTATCTGTGTGATGTTCTCGGATACAAATTCAACGGGCCAGTCTTTTTCCATCCTCCACTTGAATACGATGACAGGACTGCTATTAACAACCCTTTCCATTTCTTCTTTCATCTTGTTGGAATATTCAAGTTGCTCAGCATATTCCTTAAGGGCCTTCTCTGTGCGTTTACGTTCAGTGATATCACGGGCTATGGTCAGCACAGCTTTTTTGCCATCGTACTTGATGAGACGGCTGCTGAGTTCCACAGGCAGTTTCTTACCACTTTTTGTTACATGTACTGTTTCGAAAATATTACTTTTTAGTTTACAGAGTTCCTTGATAAGTTCCAATAAATATTCACCCGTAAATGTACCATCTATATCTGTCTGTTTCATACGAAGGAATTCATCATGTGTATAGCCCATTCTCTCACAGGCTAACTGGTTGACCTCCAGTATGCATCCATTCATATCATGGAGGTATATTGCATCACTCGTACTGTCAAAAAGTGTTCTGAACTTCTTTTCGGATTCCCTTAATGCATTTTCAGCCTTTTTACGCTCAGTAGTGGCTTCGTCCAGGGACAAGCGTGTCTGTTCTATACCATTAGTGAGTATTCGCAGATCACCTTCTCCTTGTATTTTAACATGCCTGGAGAAGTCATTATTCTGGATAGCAGTAAGCACACTATTTGAGTCTTCTATGATCCTATCCAGATATTCGGCGAAATTATCCAATGTGTCGCCTGCCTGTTTGAACTCACCCTTCAGGTCAAGTTGTATTCTTGTTTTAAGTTCTCCTTTAGCAAGAGCATTAGTCACTCTGATATTCTCGCGAATTGGAGCTGTCACAGCATCAAGTATTTCATTGAGGCCTTTAGGTATTTCCTTGAAATCTACTCCTACATCAGTATTCGCTCTTGCATCCAGATCACCTTCTACAGCATCCTGTGAGATCATTTTAAAACTGCTGACGATGTTATTGATCGGTCTGGTTATGGACATTGCTATGAGATAAGCCACAAGTCCCATGAACGCAATAGAAACGGCAGAGATTATGAGAAGTTTGGTCCTAAGGGAAGCAACACCTGCAAGCATCTCATCTTTAGGAACTACGAGAATAAAAGAATAGTTTCCCGTCTTTACAGGCTCATAGAACATTATTGCATCTTTACCTGTAGCCGGATCCACTGTTTCGAAGTTACCACCTTTTCCTTTTTTTATGTTATCTGCAGCTTCAGATATTTCAGGTATGCCAAAATCATATAAAGTCTTTGAAGCTATCCATTCCTTGTGCACTGGATGAGACACAAGGATACCGGTGTTACCGGTCACAAAAGCATAACCTGTGTCGAATGCCTTCACATTTCCCACAACATCATCTATGTATTGCAAGGAAACATCCACCCCTCCTATTCCCACAAAACTGCCATCCTTGATAATGGGGGAATCAAAACTAACCATGAAAATGCCCTGATAATAGTAAGGTTCAGTGACAACATCTATCATGAATTTCTTGGGGATCTGATAGTAGTCCTGCTCTCCGTAATATACAAGTGGTTCAAGACTTACATTGCCATTGATATTATTCCAGTAAGGAACGAAACGTCCGGTTTCATCATGACCATTAGTACCCGCATACTCAGCATCTTTACCGTCGAAAGCATTGGGTTCGTATCCGACATAGACACCTGTAAGTGAGGGATTTTTCAGAAGCAAGTTCCTAAGCATATCATTCACTTCATCCCTGTCTGAAGACGAGTAAACTTCCATCGAATTTGCAAGTGTTCTTGCAATTGCTTCTGATTTCTTCATATCACCATCGAACTGGTTGGCATAGTCCCTGGCCAGCTCAATGGATTGCTGATAGGCCAATTTTTCCTGCTGAGTGGTTACTGTGGTAATAATAACTCCTGTGGACACTGCCAACACCAGGAAAACCCCCACTACTATATAAAGGATCAATTTAAATTTTATAGATAGATCGTTAAATCCCATCATTTTGCCCCTCTTCCGTTTTTTAAATCACTTTCATGGAACCTTCAACATAATGAAGGAACAAATCTTTTCCCCATTGCAGTGCACTCGCATCGAAGCTCAGAATATCTCTGTGGTCATACCTGCCTTGTTTATTAAAGATGCTTAAAAGCAGAAAAACATCAGTGACAACTATAGTGGGAGGTACAGATCCAAGCTGGTAAACGAATACATGTGCATTATCAATATTTTCCAATAGACCCTTTTGTTCCTGAAAATCTTCTTTTATTCTCTGCCACACAGATTCTGTTAGCAGAACTGAAATTTCAATACCCTTTGAGGCCATCTCACTAAACAATGATAGATAAGAGGGATGGAAAAAGGATAATACTGACATTATATGGGTAGATCTGGAAATTGAAGCCACATAATTTTCAGGCAACTCGAACATATCTTTTAGTTCAGGCTCTATAAGAGAAAAATCACCCAATTCTCCAAGCCTTCTGCAGAATTTCCGGGGAATCGCCTTTAGATCACGGCTTGCCCAATAATCTGTGTTCTTGTCCAGTATGTTCATAATATCTGAAACAGGCTTTGCATTTTCAGTTACAAGCCTTCCTATGCTGGATAACTTGTATTTTGTGTCCTCATACACAAGCAGGTCCATTTCCTTGAGTTCTTTTACGGGAAGCATCATGGACCTCCAGGAAACTCCCATTTTAGTTTCTATCTCTTCGGAAGTTTTGGCCCCTTCTAAAAGCAAGAACATAAGTTCTTTACGTTTTTCTGAAAACCATATTGTTTCTGCCAGCGTTTCCATTTACCCACTCTCTGCATTATCTTCGTTCTGCTTTCACATAAGGGAAATATATTCTCTCAGATTTGCTCCTGTAATGCTCAATAAGTTCAGTTGCCCAGAGTAATGCACTCTCATCAAAACTAATTATATCCCTGTGATCATATCTTCCTTCAACATTTAAAAAGCAAAGATAGGTGAACCATCCTGTCACGGCTAATGTTGGTAAAGGCACATTCTCATTGCACAGAAATAACTCAACATCACTGGAAGATAATATCTTTTTCATCTCTTTTGGATATTCAGACTTTAGTTTCAGGAATGCCATGTTTGTCATGAACAAGGAAAGAGAAACACCTTTATCTGCCAATTCTAAGTAAAGGGAAGGAACCTGTGGATGTACATAAGATATGAAACAAGAGACTTTCTTAGACTTGAGTATGTTGTCTTTGAACTCTCTGGGAAGTTCGAACATACGATTAAGGTCAGGTTCTACCAACAAATAGTGGCCTAATTCACCCAATCTGCTGAAAAGATGCTGAGGAAGAAAATCAAGATCTCTTGTTATCCAGAAGTCTTTGTTCTCTTCTATCACTCTCATTGTATCTAATAATGGCTCAATGTTCTCTACTATGAGTTCTCCTATTTCGGACAAACAGTAATCTTCGCCATTCTGGACTATGAGCTTCTTTTGCAAAAGTTTTTTTATCTGGGGCATGATAGAGCGCGAAGTCTCATTAAGAGAGGTCTTTATACGATCTATATCCCTCGGTCCTTCCTTTAATAAGAGAAGAATGTTCTTCCTCTTTTCTGAATACCAGACTATGTTGATCAATGAATATCTCATAGTAGTCTAAAACCCACTTTGTTGCCCTTGAGAACGTATCTTTCTAAGGCTCTATTAATACTTTGTGTAGAATGAACATCAATTAGTTCCGCATGCTTATGAAAAGTCAGATGTGATCAGTCAATTCACACACCTATTGTAAGATCACATACCTTCTGTTTTTCACATAGCATATGTATGATTATATGCCTACAAGAAGTCTCATTCTTTTCCACAAATCAAAAATAAGTGCATAATTCGCACTTCAGTGTAAAAACAGATTCAAATTATGCTATATACTGGCATGTTCCATCTGGGAATAGGAAGTTCAAAATGACTTCCTGATTATAAACCGTTCTGAAGGTAAGCTATTAGCGTAGCGTGTAGTGGCATTGCTGAAGGAACAGTTGTTATTGTAGGAGGAGATTAAATGGGAAAACAAGAAATTCTTGACAAACTCAGAGACACCATAG
>CALBTS010000241.1 GCA_937968035.1 uncultured Methanomethylovorans sp. | reverse complement strand
TTCTGGGCAGTGCAAAATGTGGAATTCCCCGATGGAGAGGAAAGCAACCGCGAAACCCGAAACTCTATTAGTGTAATCAGGTTGCTAACCCGTATGATCTTCATCTGGTTTATGAAGGAAAAAAAACTGATCCCTGAAGAGCTGTTTGACAAAGAAAAGCTAAACAGAATTTTGAGGTTTGAGGATTTTAACAGCTCTACATATTACAAAGCCATCCTGCAAAACATGTTTTTTGCCACCCTTAATACTGAGATGAACAATGATGTAACCGATTCTAGACGCTTTAGAAAGGATATCAATGGCAATAACAATCAGGATTTTAACATCCATAGTGTGTTCCGCTACAAGAACTTGTTTATAAAGCCTGAAACTGTTATTGATACATATTTCGGCAATATCCCCTTTCTAAATGGGGGTTTGTTTGAATGCCTAGACTATGAGACCGAGCAAGCAGGAAAAAAACACTACATCAGAATTGATGGCTTTAGCGACAGGCAAGATAACCCCCTAAAAGTGCCGGATGAGCTTTTTTTGAGAAGTACTGAAAAAGAGTGTGATCTTAACACCATCTATGGCACCAAAGGCCAGCACTACGAAGTTAATGGGCTTTTAGAGATATTGCACAGCTATAAGTTTACCGTAAGTGAGAATACTCCCGTGGAAGAAGAAGTCGCACTTGATCCTGAACTATTGGGTAGAGTGTTTGAGAACTTGCTGGCGGCGTACAACCCTGAAACAAAAAGTAGTGCTCGTAAGGCGACTGGGTCTTACTATACTCCTCGCTTAATAGTTGAGTATATGGTTAACGAAAGCCTAGTTTACTATTTAACAAAATATCAGCCAAATCTTAGTCAAGCTAAGAAAGATGATTTTGAAATAAGATTAAGACTGATGCTTGCTTATTCTGAAGATGAACACTTATTTACAGACACCGAATGTAATTTGATAATCGAAGCTATTGATAACTGTAGAATTATTGATCCTGCCTGTGGTTCAGGGGCATTCCTTATGGGGATGTTAATCAAGATGGTTTTTATTTTACATAAGCTTGATCCGGATAATGAAAAATGGAAACAACAACAAATAGATACATTAAATGCCTCAATAAAACAAGCCAAGAGTTCGAATCTAGATAACATAGAGGTGTCCAAAGCCATAGATGCGCTAAACTCTAGTATAGAAGACATCAAGTGCACATTCAATAACTATGATTATGACTTCAGCCGAAAACTTTTTTTAATTGAGCATTGTGTCTATGGGTCAGATATTCAACCCATAGCGATACACATTGCTAAGCTTAGGTTCTTTATCTCTTTGCTAGTAGATCAAAAAATTGTCTGTAACCTCCCGAATAATGGAGTAAGAGCCTTACCAAACCTTGAGACAAATCTAATAGCAGCCGACTCACTTGTTACTATAAACATGCAAAATCAAACAGATTTTATCACAGCTCAAGTTGATAAAGTCACTCTTTGCTACATAGAGCAATTGAAGACAATTCATCATGAGCACTTTTTTGCCCGTAGCAGGGATAAGAAAAAACGGATTCGATTAAGCGAGGATATGTTACGCAAAAAGTATGCGACAGATTTGGAAAAGCTTCAAGTTGGTCACCAAATTGCCAACAAAATTGCTAAATGGAATCCATATGCTAGTAACGATTACGCCGAGTTCTTTGATCCGAGTATTATGTTTGGGTTTGAACGTTTTGACATAGTTATAGGCAACCCACCATTTGTAGAATCACGCAACTCACTATTCACTGAAAGTCAAAAAAATCTACTTCAAGGTCAGATTCAATCACTATACTCTAATGATAGTAGATTTATAACTCGTGGTTCAGATTTGTTAACGTACTTCATAGAGAGAAGTATTAACCTGATAAAACCCAACGGGATTGCCTGCATGATTACACAAAACAGCTGGCTGTCTACAGATTATGGTTCAAAATTCTCAAGGTTTTTGTTAAAGTATTGTGATGTCTTGAGGGTTATCGATAGTGATTACAAATACTTTGACACAATCCAAATAAACACAGTAATATCCATGATAACTTCTAAGCAGAGTTGCTCCAATTCAATCTGTTTTGAAGTATACAACTCAAAGTATAACGAATTTCCAGAAAAAAAGAGATGTAGAGCGATCAGATATAATGATCCAAATATTACCGGGAACAAATGGGATTTGTTTTTAGCAAATTATGACATAATCGCCGATCTAGCATTGATCAAGTCCAAGGGATCAGGTTTTTCTGTTAATCGTTATATATCTGTGGGTCAAGGCCTGAATTTGGCTGCAGAGTATAAATACAAAAGAGATGATCTATTGGCAAGAGGCGTACCAGAAAATTGCTTAATTCCCTTCTTTACGACGTACGACGATGCACCTTTCGAGCTTACATCAACATGTATGTGTCTCGTAGACGAAAAAATAAACTCCCATTCAACGCTAAAACTCAATTACTTTGATTATAGCACAACAAGGAAAAATCCCCCTATTATATCTCTCCCGCGAGGATTAGGAAGGCACTATGCTTGTTTGAATACTATCTTAGCCTATACTGATAGTAACGTCGATATTTATGCAAGCATACCTGTAGAAAGAACTGAAGCTTTAAGAATATGGCTTTTCTTGAATTCCTCGATGTTTTGGCTAATAAGAGAGCTCTTAGGAAGGAAGAATTTGGGAGGAGGTATGCTAAAAGCCGAAGCAGCAGACATTAAAGATATTCCTTTGTATCATAAGTTCAATGATGTGCAATTAATTAGCAATATCTTTGATAGCATTAGTCGACGTAAAGCACTTAACACAGTAATAGAGATTGACTCTGACGAACATCTTAAAATAGATAAGTTAGTCAGTCAATATTTTGGTTTCGATGCAAGTAAAACCCAGCAGATTCATGATGCTTTGATTGATTGTATTACGCGTAGAACAAAGAAAGCAAAATATTGACTGACTAACTTAGATCGGAAGAGCACACGTCTGAACTCCAGTCACCGAATACGATCTC
>CALBTS010000240.1 GCA_937968035.1 uncultured Methanomethylovorans sp. | reverse complement strand
AGAGGCATTTCAACCTCATGTTCAGCGAGAACTCTCTGTTCCACACTCTCACCTTCTTTCAGGTACACCCATCTGTGAGACAGGGTGATAACCTCACCCGTTTCCTTGACAGTGAATTCGTAGGGATCAACTGCTACCCTTTGGATTGAACCAGGAATCTGCTGGCCAATGAGTCCTTTACAGGTCATCTCATCAAATGTCGATGAGATACTGGCTCTCTTGGCTGTGGCGTAGAAGTTGCCGGTTTCTTGCGACTTCACAAGTTCAATACCGCCCTGAAGTATCAGAGCATAAAAGGGTTCACCATCCCGGTTCACCCTTTCCTTAAAATCAACTACAGTTACCATTTTTTTGATTTTTTTGGTTAAACATTGGCGAGTGATTACCCCGCGCTCTGATTCCTGGGGGGGTGTTTGTGGGATAGGGCCGTCATTTCTCACGACCGGATATGCCCAAAATATATATATGTGGGCTGTCTTTTGCCTTAGAAATGACCGGGGATGGAATTCTCTTAGAAGAATGACATCTTCTTTATATTATCCCAAAAGTTATTTATCTTGCAAAACACTTAAGCAGTGAAAATCAGTTATTAACAATATATATTGAACCAGTTTTTCGATCAGCATTTTATTGACTGAGAATTCATCTTGAGCATCAATAATAAAGTCTGCAACTATGATGGCAAAGTCCAAAAACTTTTTACTAACGGCAATTCTAATCGTAATAGGAGTTGGAATTTGGGTTTTAGTTCTTCAAAATGTAGGAATTATACCAATACACCAAAAGGTTGAAATTACAAATACTGTGGGTGTGGATATAGAAGCTATAAATGGAGACTATAATGTCTTCTATGTTAAGAATGATGGAAGTGGCTATTATGCTCTTCCAGTCATTATGAAGTAATAATAATGGTTAAGGGGTCACAGATTGCTTTAAACAAAGGCAATCGTCAGGCTAACAATGAACAAAGCGACAGCTCAAGAATTGATTTTAGCATCTCATCTTATCGAAGGAGTGGCATTTCTGGTACTGTTATCGATGTCAGGATCATATTGCAGTATGCATTGAAAGCAAATGCATCAGGTATAATACTGTGTCATAAACACCCTAGTGGCAATCTAGAGCCGAGTGAAGCTGATATTAAAATCACTAGCAAGCTAGAGGAAGCAGCGGGGATACACGATATTACATTACTGGATCAGCTCATAATTACAAATGATGGGCATTATAGCATGGCTGATATGGGTTACCTATGAATATCTTTCTTAAATTTGATCTTGAGATATTTCCGATTTTCGAATAACGTATGGATAAAGAGCATCATAGCTCATGCCAATTATTAATAAATGAATTACGTTTAGTTCAAAGTATAACATAAGTGAATGAATGGAAGATTTGGTTTCTCCCAAATATCAAATGCAGCTTGTAAAATCCGTTGAGA
>CALBTS010000239.1 GCA_937968035.1 uncultured Methanomethylovorans sp. | reverse complement strand
ATCACCATCAGGAAAGTAATGCAGACGGGTTATTGCCATCATATCGAGCGGCTGATGGTCCTGGGGAATTTCATGCTTCTGTGCGGTATTCATCCGGATGAGGTGTACAGGTGGTTCATGGAGCTGTTCGTGGATGCTGCGGACTGGGTGATGGTTCCTAACGTCTACGGTATGAGCCAGTTCGCTGACGGGGGGAGCCTGGCTACGAAGCCCTATATCTCCGGTTCGGCCTACATCCTGAAAATGAGCGATCACAGGAAAGGTGGGTGGTGTGAGATATGGGATGGTCTGTACTGGAGGTTCATTGACCGGCACAGGGATGTGCTGCGCAGGAACTTCAGGATGGGGATGATGGTAGCTGCTTATGACAGACTGTCTCAGCAAAGGAAAGATGAGCTGCTGCAGGCTGCGGAAAGCTTTCTTAGCACCATCCCTCAAAAGCAACGGGTATAGGGTCAATGCTGAAAATACCGGAATGTTTATGCTTTTTACCGGCAATTAAGAAGATGATAGCAATGCAGGAATACACTTTGAAACGTGGATATAAGCTTGATCTTGAAAGGATCCATGATTGCCTGGCTGAGAGCTTTCCCGCCGAGATAAAGAAGAGCGGGGATAAGCTTGTAATATCCTATGGCATCTTCAAGACGCTTACTGTATGGATACAGAACAAGAAAATGGCAGTGGATACTGAATCTGATACCACGGTCAAAGATGACAACATTATTCTGGATACTAATAAAAGGTATAGGGATTTTCTGTACAAGGCTACCGGATACACTGCCAAGGAGCGCCTGAAGAAGGCTAAAGAGGAAGTATCCAAGTAATTTTCCGGACAATATCAAAAGATCAATTCCTATGGACAGCGAATTCCTTGAAAAACTGAAGGGTTTCCGTATCCCCACCTGCCTGCGGGTGTGCGCCGGTACTGACGGGTCAGTGACGTTCCTGCTGGAGATAATGACCGGCCATCCAACGGCAGTGGTGACGGAATACCAGCACATCGTTCCTGCAGATGAGTGGATGGCACGGATGTTCGGGGTGGAAGTGGGTGCAGATATCAATGACCGTGTGGTCACTCTTACTGCCGGGGATATGCCTTACGTGTACGCCCGTTCCCTCTCGGCTATTGAGAACATGCCGCCGGGTGTGAAGTGCGATATGATGAAGGCTGATATCCCTATTGGACGAATACTGCGTGACCATAACATCGAGACCCGCCGGGACTTCGAGGATATAGAGCTCCACTGCCAGGAATCTCTTTTCGGTGCAGGGTCCGTGCTCTCCCGTTCTTACAAGATAGTACACCATAATGGCGTGCTCATGTGGATCAATGAGAGGTTCCCCATCGATGACCGCTGGCTTTTATAACCGCTCTGCGTCGATGCAGTCAGCCGGCCGGACCATGCTACATCCAACCGAAACCTTATTAACAGATTCTGTATATTAGGGGGATGCCCTACTGATTCTGTGTGCCTCGGTGGCTTAGGGGTATAGCGCGTCCTTGGTAAGGACGAGGCCGCGGGTTCAAATCCCGTCCGAGGCTTCATTCTTTCAGCGAAATTCCTGAATGCAGATCTCTATGTGGTATTTGAACTGACATCTTTCTCAGGTGATGCCAGCTGGACATCTGAGTATTGTTTAGCTCTGTTTCGAAATGCTCGAACCTCAACTTTTAATGACGCCGGAGCAACGATACGCTCAGCAGAGCTCATCTTTACCAGAATATAAAGGATCACTATTTTGGCGTATCAATAAACGGATATACTTCTAAGACAAATATATATAGTAGCCATCTGAAAAAAATATAGCTGAATCGTCATTTTTTCGATATAAAAATCATACTATTTTATATAACACCGCATCATTCTCTTATATAATGATTCTTATATTGAAAAAATAATGTTGCAACCACATTTATAATAATCACTTTATTTGTATAAGATATTTGGGCTGGTCGGATAAAGAATGAATTATAATTCGAGAATATTATTCCTCTTTGTATTAGTTCTTGCAATTAGCTCGTTAGGAAGTAATATTGCTGAAGCAGGTTCCGGTGATGAATGTTTAAGAGCGGTCGTAGAGGACATAAGTCCCAGTTCAGTGGGCATTGATGAAGAATTCACTGTGGGCATAAGTCTTGAGAACTGCGGCACCCAGATCTCTGAAAACATCACTTTTGAAATAATCAGCATCCCCCCGGATATCATAGTTACGGAAAGTCTGGTTGCCCATTTTCCCAGATTCGTTTACAGTAACAGTGAAAGGCAGTTGCGATACCATATGAGAACAACGCCTGATGCCAAACCCGGTCCTCATATCATAAAAATGAAATTGACATATGGAAATAAGGATGTAAAAAGAACAACGTATTACGAAGTTGAAGTAATAGTGATAGGTGAACATGCAGAACCAAGGATATCTTCTGTCAGGACCAACCCTGAATACATCTACGAGGGAGATACGGTCGATCTAAGGTTAGGCATAGAGAACTTCGGTAAAGCAATAGCAAAATCTGTAGACGTTGGTCTGGATCACGGGTTCAAAGGAATAAAGAACACTACACTTGGAACTCTTGGTCTAAATGGCAGTCAGACCGCATTGTTCAAATTCAAAGCAAACAGGTCAGGAACCTTTGAAATTCCGGTTATCATAAACTATGAGGATGATTATGGTATCCAGAAGGATGAATATAACATTAAAATAAACGTGCTTGACAAAAAAGGAAGTCTGAATCTCGCATCTGTAAAGGTCGATCCTGTCCTTCCTCACACAGGCGATACTGTAGAACTGACCATGAGAATTGAAAACTCCGGTGAGAGGACAATAAATTCAATAAGGGTCTATGCTGACCATCCGTTCAAAGGATTGAAAGAATCTTTCATAGGGACCCTTGATACAAACGAGGACGGGCCGGCAGTAATTACATTTGTGGCCGACAAAGCAGGAGAATACCAGATCCCGGTAACTATAACATATATCGATGATTTTGGGGAAGAACAAATTGAAACGAAGGTCAATCTGATCGTCATGAAAAAGGATAGTGGAGCAGGCACAGCCCTGCTTATATTTCTGATCCTGGCGATCATTGGCGGGCTTATCTATTATAATTACAGGACAATAAGATCAAAAGATGCGGTGAT
>CALBTS010000238.1 GCA_937968035.1 uncultured Methanomethylovorans sp. | reverse complement strand
CCACCGAGATCTACACTCTTTCCCTACACGACGCTCTTCCGATCTCAACCAAATGATTGCTAAAGAAAAGTATGTTGATGTACCAGTGTCAGTACTACTCCAATGTGGCGACCTGAAAGATGTGACTGCCATTATAGATGAGGATATTATTTTACGCAGAGACTTGGACTCGGAAGATATATTTGCTGAGGAAAGAGTTTCGTTTACTTTTGACGAATTTAGAGATTACATAATTGCAGTTGTTACAATCAACATATTCGACAGCGACAATACAGCTGGGCTACAAACTATTTCCTCACTCACCAAACCCTCGTTGCCGGTTGCCGAAGGCGTGGAAAGATATCTGTTTTATATGTCTCGGAGGCTGGGCAAGGTTGGACTTTTGGAAGCAATTTCATCTTTCGATTGGTTTGAAAGGGTTTACCAACAATGTATATTAAAACTTGATGATGAACTTATTACTGATGCTGATATTGATAAAATTTTTTCTCTGTTTAAAGAGAGAGAAAGTTGCGCGAGCATCTTTATTAGCCTTATACGACGTTCAGACTTAAAGTTCTTCAAAAATCTTAATATTGTTACCGCCATCAATTTTCTCGTTCAATTAAATACGGATGAGTATGGAGAGCTTATTAAGTACTTAGTAAGAACTGAAGAGCAATACCATGGCGGAGCAGTGAACGTCATTAAAGAAACGAAGAGCTTGATTAAGCTTCTCGATGAATGCAACCGGCGTCCCGCATTGCACCTATTTTGGCAAATTTTTCTGAACCTTACTCCAGGCATAAGTAGACATGATCTTAAGGAAGACGTAAAAAATCGGTATACGGTATACGCTAAACGCTACCCTGAACGGTCACGGGAGCAGCTACTTGTAGCACAAAGTGCTCAATCGCAGCAACTTATTGAACTTGCTGCGGACTTAGTCGCATCGATTTAAGGGAGACACCATGATCGCACTTGACTGGAAAAAGCACATTGTCTTCATTCACAGATCCATCACGGAATCATCATTTTTGGAGATGGTTGGTGTAATACAAGGTAGCTGTGCTGGTGATCTTTTTACTAGAATATACTCCTATATCACTGGTAGTTCTGACGATTTACAGACAATGTATGACAAATATTATAGCGAAGAATATCCAACGTTTGAAGAATATTTAGTCAAAAAGGAACGAGTCACGAATGATATTTTATCCATTGTTTCAGAAAAGATTGCTGCTGGTTGTTCTGCGTGTATCATGAGTCCAGTAGTATTCGGTGATTTTGCAATTCCTCAATTACTTGAATCTGAAGAATTTGAATGGATTTTTGACATTCTCTCTGGGGAGGGGATATGAAGATTAGATTCGGTTTTGTTACCAACAGCTCATCGACCTCTTATATTTTTGCGTTCAAAAAAATGCCTACTCTGAAAGAGTTCTTAGTAGCTTGTGGTGTGAAACCAAAATCAAAAGCCTCTGGCATGTTCGAGGACCTTTACCACAAGCTTACTTCTGATTCAGAAGACATTAAAACACACTGGAAATACAGAGACTCCGAGAAAAAATTCTTGGACGTAATTGTAGAAGAATTTTCACCAGGTGTTGCTGAAAAAGTAGACAAACTTGTAAAAAACGGATATGCCGTGAAGATAGGGCACCTTAGTAGTGATGAATCACCTTCCCTTTCATTTTTCTGCTGTGACCACTTCATTGTCGACCAAGATAATATCTACCTCCATTCCCTTAACTGTGTCTGGTAAATTTATGAGCGGACTTATTGTAACTTATCATCCAGCTCAACACTATACTACGCTTTTTAATAAAAGGTCCGGACTTTTTCTAAGGTTAGAGGATGATGGATATCCTGAGCCAACCTTTTCAACGACCGGCCCAGAGCTATTAGATATTTCGATTACTAATAAGTGTGAAAGAGAATGTTCCATCTGTTATAAGGATTCTACAGCATCCGGAACAGAGATGGCCATTAAAGACTACGATTTCATAATTGAACAGGCAGCAAAAATTGGAGTTTTTCAAGTTGCCCTAGGCGGTGGCAATCCAAACGAACACTCGTTTTTTCACGAAATTCTTAGAATAACACGAGAAGAGTATGGAATTGTACCAAGCTATTCAACCAATGGCAGTGGCTTCACTGACAAAGTGTTGAGAGCTACAGCTGATTTCTGTGGTGCTGTTGCTGTAAGTGCCTATGAACCCTATGAGAACCTAGTAAGCTCTTTACAGTCTTTAAAAAGATTTGGGATTACAACCAGCATACATTTCACAGTTTCAAAAATTAACGTCTGCACTATTATTGATTGGTTATTAAATGGCCACGAAGTATTCGATCTTGCCGATAATCTTGTTTTTTTGAACTACAAACCAGCAGGACGAGGTGGACATCTTTGCCATCTGCTCTCATGCGAGGAGTTGCTACGTTTTTTTTCAGCAGTTACTGGCTTTAAAGGTCGTTGCCGCATCGGTTTCGACAGCTGCTTCATTGCAGCTGTGTGTCGTGGTATGAAAATTGACGAGAGATTCTACGATGCCTGTGAAGGTGGGAGGTTCTCAGCATACATATCAGAAGATCTGAAGTTATTTCCCTGTTCGTTTTTTCCTTCTCAATTGGCAGTAGCTGATCTTAGAACCTCATCTTTGGCTGAGGGGTGGCAGAAGCTTGTTGCACAGAATAAGGCAGGGGCAATATCTCATTCGTGTTCTTGTTGCACGCATTTTGACCTGTGCAGAGGGGGCTGCCTCCTTTTTCCCGAAATAAATTATTGTACATAAGGTCAGGAAAGGTATCCCGAAGACAACGGACATTCCCGCTTTGTGACAACCGCGGAATGAAGCTGGGATCATGTTTTGTATTACTACCATTACACCATCTGGCTCGACTCCATACTGATTTCAGTAAAGCTGTTAAACATGCCCAATATCACTACGGTAATCAAACTCGTCTCCTCCCTCTCCAGCGCCCCCGGCGCGGTCTGGACCGAAGCGATAACGGCAAGGATGAAGGATGAATTATGAAAGGATGAAACAAATGCCTCTTTCTGAGTTCATCAGCATGTTTGCGCGGCTGCGAAGAGCCAATTCTCGCCAAGGGCAGATCGGAAGAGCACAAGTCTGAACTCCAGTCACCGAATACGATCTCGT
>CALBTS010000237.1 GCA_937968035.1 uncultured Methanomethylovorans sp. | reverse complement strand
ACGCTATCCGGTGCACCCAAGATACGTGCTATGGAGATCATCGATGACCTGGAGCCTAATGCAAGAGGCATATACGGTGGCGGCGTGGGGTATTATTCCTGGAACGGTGATGCTGACTTTGCCATAGTCATCAGGACTGTTCTGATCAGGAACAATACCGCTTATGTGCAGGCCGGAGCAGGCATCGTGACAGATTCGGACCCGACATACGAATACCTGGAAACCGAACGAAAAATGGCCGCAATGATAAAAGCCATCGGGGGGAAATAATGAGGGTACTGTTCATCAATAACAAAGATTCCTTTGTCTGGAACCTTGTGGACTATGTTTCCATATTCGAGCCGGACACGGTAGTTGTTCCGAATACCATCTCCCCGGAAGAAGTAAGGAAGATAAAGCCGGATGCCATCGTGATATCGCCTGGCCCGGGCACGCCCCATAAAGCTGAAGATGTGGGCAACTGTCTTGATATCATAAAGGATATTGGCCCTCAGGTCCCTGTGCTTGGTGTATGTTTTGGTCATCAGACCATCAATGCAGCTTTCGGAGGCAGTGTCGGACATGCAAAAGGCGGGCCGATCCACGGCAAGACCTCTGATATCATCCATGATGATTCACGTCTATTTGCTGGTATATCACAGACCTTCAGTGCTGGACGGTACCATTCCCTTGCCATTGAAAATCTTGCAGATGAACTTAAAGTGACAGCAAAGACAAGAGATGACATAATCATGGCAGTGGAACATACTCAATACCCGATATATGGTGTGCAGTTCCATCCGGAATCCGTGCTCACTGAAAGCGGGATGAAGATCGTCGAGAACTTCCTGAAGATAGCCGGCATGCACAAGGATTAAGCCTTTGCAGGTTTATTGGAGATCATGCTTGTAGGGATAACAGGAACACCCGGGACGGGTAAAACCTCGGTCACAGCGCAGCTGGAAAAAAAGCCCGGTTACCAGGTTATCCATCTCAATGAACTGATCAGAGAAGAGAAGCTTTACTCTGAGGTGGATGCCGAAAGGGACTGCGTAGTGGCTGATATGGACCTTGTGGAGCAGAGGGTCATGGAAAAAGTCGACAGTTCCAGTCCTGTTACTATACTGGACAGCCATCTTTCCCACCACATCGCTGATATTGTCATAGTGCTGCGCACCTCCCCTGAAAGGCTGCGGGAGAGGCTTCTGCAAAGGAACTATTCTGAAAATAAGGTCCAGGAAAACCTGGAAGCAGAGGCTCTGGATGTTATCCTGTTCGAATCGGTGGAGTGGTGTGACAAGGTCTTTGAAATAGACACCACTGACCAGGCCATTGAGGAAACCATTGCAGATATTGAGGAGATCATTGATGCATTGCTCAAAAGGCAGGATGAAGAACTGATGGTAAAATACAAACCCGGTTCAGTGGACTGGAGTGAGGAATTTTTTGCCAGTACGCAGCTTTGAAATTATTTGTTCATAAAATCTTCTATGAGTTTTACTCTATCCATCCTTTCCCTTCTTTTGTTTACATTTAGCTGTAATTCCAAAGGTGGAACCTTTATATTATACCCATTCCACTTTATGGTCTCAAGGTTCTGTTTTGCATACGGACCACAGTCTACTGGTTCTGGAATGTCTAAGATCTCTTGTGGGTCAGATGCGATATCTATTCTTGCATGTAGAAAAATTACCCCGAAATCTTTAGTTAGCCATCCGTTCGTGTCAACAATAGGTTCAATTAAATAGTCTGAGAAAACGTCGGTAATTTCTTCAATGCTTTTTGAATCGGTCATAATATCTACATCATGAGGATCCATTTTTATACCTCGAATGCACGCAGCACAGCTTCCAGTTAACCACCAGTTAATATCTGTTCCCTGAGTTATTTGACAAAATTCAGTTAATGCTTTTTCCCATGGAACAGGAGCAAAATATCCAAGCTGGTCAAACATCAAGTTTGCATTATCAAAATATCGCTTCTGTATCTTATCTAAATATTTAGCGTTCTTTGGATAGATTTTAATATACCCTTTACCATCATTTTCATAAAAACACATTTGCAAGATTCTCTCGTATTTTGGATGGAACTCTGAAATCCTGAATGTTACTTTTTCATCTGATCCCTCAAAAGATACTCTCATCTGCTCGATCTCCTTTATCTATCTGCTTTCTTAATTCACGCCTTAAAATTGTAACTATAAATCGAAGGTAAGTTTTTTCTTAGGTTTTTATCCTTTTTAAATTCTCAGATCAAAATTAGATCAAGAGTAGCTTTTTCTACAGAGCCCTTATCCGCGCATCCGAATAAACAACTATCTGATATCTAAACCAAAAAGAATATATATTTCGTATATCGTAATATTCGACTAACGAACTATTGTGGAGGAATGTGCTTTGGATGAAAATACTCTACTTCACAAGATCATCGACATCATTCAGTACAAGAACGAATATCAGCTTCAGACATCCGGAATACCTCCTCAGGAGATGTACGTGCTTGAGAGGATATACTTGCACAGCAACATGCTTTCAAAGGACATCTCTAACAAATACAATATTCCTCCTTCCACGCTCACAGGGATACTTGACAGGCTGGAAAACAAGGAACTTATTGACAGATCTAGGACAAACAAAGATCGAAGATCAATAGAGCTAATTGCCACTAAAAATGGAAAGTCGGTTGTTGAAAAGCATATAACAGAGGACCAGATATTTGCCAGGAACTTATTCGATAGTCTGGAACCTCAGAAAAAAGAGCAACTCAAAACCCTTCTTGAGGAACTGCTTGAAAAGGTCGATGTAGAATCCCTGTTCTCTCCAAAGCACCAATAGGAAGGAGGTATTGTATTTGCCTGTGCTCGATTTTCAGGATGTATCCTTTGTTAATGATGATAAGACCATTCTCAAAAATGTATCCTTTGTTGTCGAGGCTGGAGACTTTATTTCTATAGTTGGTCCTTCAGGTAGTGGTAAAAGCACATTGCTCAAACTTTGTAGTCATTTGATCAGTCCTACAGGAGGAAACATATTCTATAAAGGCGTGAACATGAACGAGTACATTCCAACGGAGTTAAGAAAAAGCATTGCTTATTGCTCTCAATTGCCTTATCTTTTTGGCAATAGTGTGAAGGAGAACCTAGATTTTCCTTTCTCTATAAGGAATATGCCCTTCAACGAAAGCAGAGTAAAGGAACTATTCTCATTGTTCAATATACCCTTCACTTTTCTAAATGCCGATGTTCAAAACCTTTCCGGGGGAGAGAAGCAAAGGGTATCGTTGGTAAGAACTTTATTGTTCCTTCCCGAAGTCCTGCTGCTGGACGAGGTCACATCTGCCCTTGATTCGGAAAATACACGCATGGCGGAGGATGCCATTTCTTCCCTTAACAATGAAGGTATTACTGTCCTGTGGATCACGCATGATCCTGAACAAAGCCAGAAGTATGCAAATAAGATCATTACTCTGGAAGCTGGCGAGATCAAGTCTCTGGAGGTTTTAAAATGAATGGTTCAGTAGATATCGATAATACATCATTGCTCATTGCTTCTTCCCTTGTGCTGGTGTCGCTTTATCTCTCATATTCACAAAA
>CALBTS010000236.1 GCA_937968035.1 uncultured Methanomethylovorans sp. | reverse complement strand
CCCTGGGCTGGATCGCTGGGGATGAACTTCTCGCTCTTGGCACCGAACAGTTTTCTTTTTAGCTGATCAAGCTGGATTTTTAGATAACCCAACTCGGTTTCCATCGCCAATCAATAAGTTTTTCTAGCTCGCGAATTACACGCTTGCTTGTGATGCTGGTGCCTAGCGTTATATTCAACGCTTCTCGGTTAAAGTCGTCAATAACATTAAAGGTCCTGAACTTGATGCCGTTACTGAGAACGTCATGCATGAAATCCATGCTCCAAGTCAGGTTAGGTAGCAATGGCTGAACTAGAGGTTCAACGGGCCGTGATGGCAAACGTTTTTTATGCTTTCGCCTCAGATTCAGCTTCATCTCAGTGTATGCTTCTATCGTAAATGACACTATAGCACTTCCTTCAAATACACTATTGAATTTAAGAAGCATGTATATTGCACAGTTATCTGGTATTGAAGGTAATCTGATGCAGATATTTACCAACTATACTAGTAAGTTCTCATCACTTATCCCATATTTTATTGCGCAGAACAATCAACTTCCTGACACGGGAGTTTATGAGAATAACCAGAAAGTCCTGAATGACATTTATTTGAATTCAGTATTACCAGGCCATGAACTAACAACTAATCAGAAGTGCGTCATTCTTGATCTAGCTGAACAATGTCCTATTTCTGGCGGGAAAGCCGTATATTTAGCCAGAATTCTCGTAGCTTCCTTCAAAGACACTACGTATAATGATGACGGTAAGTGCCTTCAAATCGGGAACATTAAAGATCAGGCAATTCACACTTATGCAAAGGAAAGTTTTGCATTTTACCCAAATCCGGCAGCAAATAGTATAACCATTAAAAATAGTGGAGTACAAGAAGGTAATGCGCTTCTTAGTATTTTTGATTTGAGTGGAAAACTCGTGAATTCGATTAACTTGCAACTGAACCAAACGTATTCGGCTATTGATGTTTCTGGATTAAAGAACGGAATGTATACCATTTCAGTGCAGCATAAAAGGAAGCAATATAATCTTGGCAACCTGATTATTAATAAATAGTAATTATGAGATTCTCCACCATAGTACTGACACTGGTCCTTTTTGGGCCGGTGTCAGCATTTGCTCAATCTAATAACGATGCAAAAAGGGATTATCAATGGATAAGTGGCTCTACGTACAACAATTTTAGTAATTGCCGTGTTTTTGACTTTAATAGTGGGCCCATGGCGACCTATAGTCATCCAACCACCATAAATTTAGGTTTTACATCTACGAATATTTGTGACACTAATGGACAACTATTATTTTTCACTAACGGCTTAAAAGTATGTGATAAAAACGGAACGCTTATGCCCAACGGAGATTCTTTAAGTCCTGGGTTGTACGCAAATACTTATAATTTGGGGCAAATGGCAGGATTAAGTGGCCCTCAAGCTGCAATAATCTTACCCATGCCTTATTACGGATCAAACTATGTTATTTTTCATGAACGCTGGGCGGACTCAAGCCTTGATGCAACAAGTCTTCTTTATTCTATTGTTGATATGTCGCAGAATAATGGATTAGGAGATGTGATAAGTAAAAATAACATTTTGATAAGTGATACGATCTCCTTGAGCGGACTAACAGCGGTACGTCACGGTAATAATAGAGATTGGTGGCTAATTGTTCCACGGATAAATCATAATTCATTTTATAGAATATTGGTTAATCCTGAAGGAATTTCCCTTGACGGTGAACAGGAGATTGGGAAAGTCCATTTAAATGGGGATTATTCTGTACGCTTTTCCCCAGATGGAACAAAGTATGCTTATGCATCTTATTGCGCTTCCGATGGGCCGCCTAGTTTGCCAATTCTGCACCCCTCTGAATTATTTAGTTTTGACAGATCTAATGGTACCTTAAGTGATCCAAGAGAATTTTCTTTCTATGATACAAATTCCTGGATTCTTAATATTGCCTTCTCTCCCAATTCAAACTTACTTTATGCATCGCTGGGTAATAGAATTTACCAATGGGACACGGAAGCTACGGATATGGACTCAACCATAACCATTGTTGGGGAAAATGATGGATACACATGGAATGGAGTGCCAACGTATT
>CALBTS010000235.1 GCA_937968035.1 uncultured Methanomethylovorans sp. | reverse complement strand
AACTTATAAAACACTAATAATATGAAATTTACGAAAGAGCCTCCGTATAGTCTTGGAGAATTGGCTTGCATTGTGAATGCAATGATCGATGTTTTAAAACTCGAAATACTAAGGTTGACACAAGCATCAATCGCTCAAATAAACAATGCCTTAATACGGATGGACAAGGAATATAGATCTTCCTTCTCGCTTGCTGACCAGTGGAAGCAGACCATCTCACAGATCTAAGCATTCTTCCCATGTCTCAAAAGTAAATCTCAGTTAAAACAAGAAAATCGGGAATATGAAGATATCAGAAATTGAAAAGTATATCAATGAATTGCGTCTCGACGAGGAACAGTTTAAACAAGGATTAAATAGCCTGACGAATTCAGCCAATGAAAAGCCATCATTGATAAAAACTGCTGGAAATAACATTTTTTTCATTGTCAGATCAGTGTTTGATTATTTGAGTCTTCGCCTTGCTCTTGTAAAAAAAGAGTATAGAGCCAAAAAGATTGTCTATACTGCGTATAATTTCTGTAATAAAGTCAATGGTAAGTATGAAGATAGAATAGTCAAACCCTTGTTTTCGGATAATATAATATTCATAAATACTTCCAAAGAGCGATTCCTGACAGCAATTAATGACCAAAAAGTTTACAATATCGGAGGACTATCTAAACTAATTAGTATATTTTTTCGAGGCTCTAAACAGATGAGGTATTTCAAAGCCTATCAGGTAGTGAATAACTCCATTTTAAGAAGTCTTGATTATGGAAAAGAAGTTTATTTATTGTGGTACTACGACTTGAATAGTCTTTCATTGATCTTTTCAAAACAAAGGACTAAAGTGAAGCTTATAGAAGTTCAACATGGCAGTATTATCAATTATCCACCATACATAAAACCGGCACCTGTAAAGTTGATTGATGTTTTCTATGTTAAGAATCAGCCTACAATCGATTACTTAAAGGCACATCTGTGTAAAGGGTTTGATTGTGAGTATCATTTAATTCCTTATCCAAAAGGGAACAGAAAGATGTTTCCCGGTTTGAACATCCTATATGCATCCACGGTAGACTTTAAGGGTGTCCATCCGGTCTTTTTGAAATTTCTTGAAAACGCAAAGAATCCTGATCTCAACCTGCAGGTAAGATTGCACCCCAGGGAGCGTACCCCCGAAATTGAGGAATTGTTTACGAAACAGATAAATTCTCGTGGAGTACAGTTTGTTTTTGACAGAACAAAGAACTGGATATCTGAAAACCAGATTGAAAATTTAATTGTAGTATCACCCTGGAGTTCTTCAATTGAGGATTCATATGATAATGGGTTTACTACAATAATTATTGATCCTGCGGGGAAACAACGGTTTGCACATCTGATTGATAACAATAAGTGCTTTTATAGCCAGGACCTTGAAGAG
>CALBTS010000234.1 GCA_937968035.1 uncultured Methanomethylovorans sp. | reverse complement strand
GCTTGATTACCAAAAAGTTGCGCGTAGCCGACAGATAGTAAGAGGCAAGTGAGAGCTGGTAAACGGGCGCGGAAAATCGATCGGCGTAGGGCTGGACAAAAGAAGATAAAAAATGCGCGTAGCCATTACTTTGTGACGAATCTATAGCGTTGATGAAGGATAGGGGGAAGATGAAGTAAATCTTTATTAGATAGTAAAAACGCTTTTATACGCATAGCCACACAAAATTGATGGGAAATCCCGTTTCGACTGAGATGGGGAGGGGGGGCAGTATGGGTTTAAAAGCATTCAATAACTTCTAAAGATGCGCGTAGCCATCATATAAAAGAGCAGCATCTGAACGGGTACCTTGAGATAGATGGTTTGAAGAATCCAAGAACAATTAGGAGCTCAACATGTTTGCATGCAGCATCAGTGTCACAAACCTGTAAATGAACGGGTTCTCAGTGAAAAAGGGTGGATGGTTCTCGAAACATTTTGGAGCTTTTTGGGTTTGCGCTGACCCAAAAAAACTGATTTGATTTATGGTGAAACAACCCGACAGGGGAGGAAGGCTAGAAATGCTCATAGAATGACACGCATATTAAATACAAAATTACATGCAATTACCAAGATTGACAAAAAAAGGATGCGATTTGCTTCGCACCAGATACTAAAAGATCACTTTTGAGTGATCTTTTTGTGGACTAAATGTAGTTCCAAACAGGTCTGCAATTATCGCACTAAAATCGCAGTAAATGACATACGGTGCTCTATCGAGCATTATTCTCCACGATCCGAAGGACGGAAATTTCTATCTAACAGGGCAGAGGTAGTAATCATCCACCTCGTCTCCCCCCTCTGTCATCCAACCAACCCGCCCACCTGGAATTTGCACTTTCCACCACGTCCAATTATCTCCCATGCATACCGGCCCATCAATTATCTCAACGACAGTATATCGGGCAAGGGAGGTCATTGTTTCGGTATTTCTTCCAGGGCTCCATCTAACCCTTTGGCTTGTGTAACTCGTCAGGCAAACATACGCTTGCATACCTACTGATAACCGGGTGTCTGGAGCTCCTTTACAAGTCGGATAGTCAACACAGGACATTAACGGCGGGGAGGTCAGCCAACCGATGGAATAATAGTAGTTCGTTGGGTCTTTTAAGATCATCGCTTTCAGTTGATATTTTCCATTTTCCAACCTGAAATAGAATGCTGCAAAACTGCTAAACCAGGGTGGGGTGAGAGGTTTACAATCCGCATAACAAGTTTCTGTCATGATCCAGGATTTTTTCCAATTCGAATACCAGAGCATCAAACTGCCACTGTCTTGGGTAATTCCCAGGCAAGAAGGGCTGCCAAGCAATCTTTCATTCAACTATTCCAGAAAGACATCTTTAGAAACATTCATTCCACCTTCGAAATAATTTGCATATCGGATTCCGCTGTCGGGAATAAAGGTGGCAAGGGAACGGGTATTTTTGGAAGTAATGGTCTGGCGGACCATGTTGATAATTTCATTTGGGTCGGTTCGATCAATCTTCGCTGCTGCTAGCAAAGCTTTTGAGTCCTTAAAATCGCCCAGGGAAGCAAATATCGTCGCGGCTTGGCTATAACTTGCATTGCTAATATGAACCAACCCCAACTCGTATTGGGCATCCTTTAAATAGGCAGCAGAATCTTTATAATTTCCTATATTTTTGAAGACATTCACGGCTTCTGAGTACTTTGCTGTCTCTAGTAGATTGATTCCTTTTTGGTAATTCGCTTCCTTCACCAAGTCTTGCGAATCTGAATAGTCTTCAAGGTCAGAAAAAACAAGGATTGCGTCATCATAATTTTTATCGGTCAGATATTGTTTTCCGAGTTGATAATAATCTGAGAGAAAAGTTTCAACTCCGGGATAATCAGGAATTTCAAGGAAAATTTTCATGGCTTGGGAGTATTCCTCACTGTTGAAGAAAGCTTCCGCCATCTTAAACTTTGCGCTA
>CALBTS010000233.1 GCA_937968035.1 uncultured Methanomethylovorans sp. | reverse complement strand
AGATCGTATTCGGTGACTGGAGTTCAGACGTGTGCTCTTCCGATCTAAAACTTCGCCTTTTTTTAAAGAGAGATCTATATCCTGAAATACGTAAGTGCCATCAATGTAGCTAAAACCACCTTTTTTCATTTGGAGTATAGATTTCAATAATTCCACCCCGATTTAGATTTTCTAATTAAATAAGCGAAAAAAGGTGCTCCTAAAATTGCAGTAAGTATACCAATTGGTATTTCAGTTGAAATAACAGATCTTGCAATGTCATCTACAATGAGCAAATAAGAAGCCCCTAGGATTAATGAAACGGGTATAAGTTTTTTATGGTCAGGCCCAACTAATATCCTTCCAACATGAGGTATTACTAGACCTACCCACCCTATAATCCCACTCATGCATACACAAGCGGCTGTTATTATTGTTGCGCTAGAAATAATAATAAATTTTAATTGTTCTGTATTTACGCCCATTGAGCGAGCTTCCTCTTCACCTAAAGATAATACGTTTATCCTCCATCTTACTAAAATTAATATTGTTAGTCCGATTATTATAAATGGCCCAAGGAATAATATATCTCTGCTAGATACTGCATTAAAAGATCCCATCAACCAAAAAACAATGGCAGGTAATTTATTCAAAGGATCAGCAACATATTTTATTAGAGAAGTTAATGCAGAAAATAAGGCCGCTGTGACCATTCCTGATAACACAAGCATCAGTAAAGGAGTTGTTTTGTATATTTTACTAACTTTGTAAGTAAATGCAACTGCAATAATTCCTCCTGCAAAAGCACATATTTGTACCAAAATGAGTTTATTTAAAAGAAGTAAAGCTATAGCTGCTCCAAATCCGGCTCCTGCTGAAACTCCCAATATCTGAGGAGAAACTAATGGATTCTTGAAAAGTCCTTGAAAAGAAGCTCCCGATACTGAAAGCCCAGCCCCAACAAGCATTGTAGCAAGGGCTCTAGGAAGTCTAACATCGAATATGACGCTCTCCATAGTAGGATGCCAGGTTGGTTCGATGTAAATAATCTTTGAAAGGAATATTTTGATAACTACAATAGGAGAAATAATGTATCTTCCTACAAACATTGAGAATATCAATATGACAAAAGGCAATAGTAGTAGAAAAATATTAATAGAATTTGACAATATTTTTTTTCTAAATAATTTGGATTCTTTTGTTCTGACTGTCATTTAAATCAACTTAGGACTTATGCAATGTAAAGTTTGGCTTTCTTTTAGGGCAACTTCTAAAGAAGTATCGTTTATAGAATCATACTCAAATTTAGAAGTGTTTGTTATCTCAAAAGCTCTCTGATAATTTAATCCATTCTCAAAGAGTACATCTGGAATTATAGACCCACTTGGTCCATACAATCCCCTTATCCTAGCATTTTTTGAATAATCTATTACTTCATCAAAGGTTCCATTAACTAGTGTAGATGCAGTTATCATGACTATATCAGAGTTAGACAAAACTTTTTTATTCTCTTTTTCAGAGTGAATGTAAATCTCCTTCGGCCCAAAATCAACGTTTTCTCCAATAATAACAGATTCAAACCTCTCTCTTGGCCTCATTTCAGTTACATGAACTTCTTTACATTTGCCTAGCAATTTTCTTACAAATCCCCCATAACCAACGATTGCAACTGTGTCAGTTGGTTTTAGCATATCCATTATGTCTTTGCATTCGTTGAATCCTCTTTTTTTTATCTGAGTGGAGGATAAGAAAGGCTGGGATATACAGCTAATTGAGCCAACGGCTAGAGATCTCTCTTGAATATCATTAGAATAAATATAATCTGAAGCCACATCAAATAAGTCTTTACCTATTAGTTTTTTTATTGAATCGATTCTATCCCTAAGTTTTTGTTCGCCGTGTACTGCGTGAATCCCGGTGAAATTAATTACCATTCCACATAGATTATTTGTTCCAAGAATTACATTCCACTCTTGTTTTAGAATTATTTTTTTTACCCTGGGTCTCTCGATCTTATTTTCTTGGTACAAATTATCTAAAATATCTAAAGTTTTAATTAAAATTTTCTCAGTTGAATGCGCACTCAAATTAACCCCCCAAAAAATAAAAAATAAATTTAATTTTTATTTACTTTTATTACCGTCTTGCTGCCCGCTGCCCTGTTGTTGACCACCTGAATAGCCACCACTTAAGCCACCAACGGCACTTGCATATTCACCAGCCAATATTTTATCGACTTGTTCTTCGCTCAATTCATATTCAAATATTTCGCGGTAGAATTTTTTAATTTCTGTTCTGATGTTAACATCTTCAAATCTATCGGGGTGTGCAATTGTAGCAAGCCATAATGGGTGTAAAACAGCTGATTCTGCAGAAGGTCTGTTCCAGATAAAAACAGCGCTTGGTAGTCTGTAGACTTTTTTGTTTTGAATTGCAGAGACTTTTGCCCATTTTGGATCGTTGTATAGATCTTCAGGTGTTCCGTAATCAATTACAACTATATCCGGATTCCAAGCTATCAACTGTTCCATTGAAACCTGGTCTAATCCTGCGTGTATTCCTTCTTTTTTGCCCGCTGTAGATATATCACTTGCGGCATTTATACATCCGGCTGCTTCAATTCTCTCTTCCATTTAAGAGCCAGTGCCGTATGTAACTAAG
>CALBTS010000232.1 GCA_937968035.1 uncultured Methanomethylovorans sp. | reverse complement strand
GTCTGGACTTCACCTCAGGAAGCAAAGATAATGGTCAAGAACATTTATGAAGGACTTGTGGTCGTTGACCCGGACAATGAGGCAACATACAAACAGAACTATGATGCTTACATTGCCAAACTGGATGAAGCGGATGCTAAATTGAAAAACGCACTTGCCGGAAAAGAAGGAAGCAGTTTCATTGTGTATCATCCCTCGTGGGGATATCTTGCAGATGACTATGGATTACATGAGATCTCCATAGAAGTGGAAGGCAAAGAGCCAAGCGCACAGGATATGCAAAAGCTGATCAACACAGCTAAAGAAAAAGGAATAAATGTCATCTTCGTACAGAAGGGATTCAGCACAGCAAGCGCACAGACGATTGCCGAGCAAATAGGTGGTGAGGTCGTTGAGGTCGATCCACTTGCAAAGGATTATATAGATAACCTGGATAGGGTTTCTAATGCATTTGCAAAAGGACTGGCATGAATGACAGAGGTCATAGAACTTCAGAATATATGGGTGAACTATGGTAATGTCACGGTACTGGAAGAAGTTAACCTTACGGTACATGACAAAGATTTTTTGGGTATCATTGGACCTAACGGAGGAGGTAAAAGTACTCTTCTGAAGGTGATCCTGGGCATCATAACCCCCGACAAGGGGGTTGTGAAGCTACTGGGCGATAAACCGGAGAAGACACGCAAATATGTGGGGTATGTACCCCAATATGCCTCCTTCAACCTTACTTTTCCTATCAGTGTATGGGAAGTCGTCCTGATGGGACGCATGAATACTGTCGGCCCCTTGAGAAAATATGGTGAGAAAGACTATCAGGCCGCACAGGAAGCTTTGACAAAAGTCAAAATGCTGGAATACAAAGACAGGCAGATAAGTGAACTATCCGGTGGACAGCGACAGAGAGTATTTATTGCCAGGTCCCTTGTCACTGGTCCAAAACTCCTGATCCTTGATGAACCCGCAACAGGAGTAGACTCGGTAATGCAAAAAGAGTTCTACGAACTGCTGAAGGAACTAAAACAGCATATAGCTATAATCATGGTTTCCCATGACATAAGTGCAATTTCGATATATGTGGACAAAGTAGCATGCCTTAATAGAAAGCTACATTATCATAACTCAAAGGAGTTAAGTCCTGAAGATCTTGAAGCTGCTTATGTATGTCCTGTGGAAATGCTTGCGCATGGGATGCCACACAGAGTACTTAAGATACATTGAGGTAACAAAAACATGTTGGAGGTCCTTCAGTATGACTTTATGAGGAACGCCTTTCTCACTGCTATACTTGCAAGTATAGCCTGTGGGATCATAGGTGTTTATGTGGTTGTGAAAAAGATAGCCTCCCTCACTGGAGGGATTACTCACGCTTCCTTTGGCGGCATTGGCCTTGGTTATTTCCTTGGAACCAATCCCTTATACGGTCTTATACCATTCAGCCTGCTTTCTGCTGTGATCATGGGACTGGTAAGCAGGCGTTCAAAAGTGTCAGAGGACACTGCTACCAGTATACTGTGGTCTCTGGGAATGGCCCTTGGTATTATTTTCATCAGCCTGACACCTGGATATGCACCTGATCTGATGACCTACCTTTTCGGAAACATACTTACTGTTTCCACATCAGACCTCTATATAATGGTTGCACTCAATGCCCTCATAGTGGTTATAGTATATGCATTCTACAAAGAGTTCATGGCAGTGTGCTTCGATGAGGAATTTGCATCAGTGATAGGAGTTGCAGTGGAACGCATATACCTGCTGCTTTTATGCCTCATAGCTCTTACCATCGTACTGCTCATCAAAGTGGTAGGTATAATCCTCATCATAGCTTTGCTTACAATGCCAGCCAGTCTGAGCGCACATTATACACATAACCTGCGCAATATGATGTACCTATCCATCTTCTTTGGAGCGTTATTCAGTATAATGGGCCTGATTCTTTCCTATACTCTGGACATTCCCTCAGGTGCCACTATCATCCTTGTGATGTCAGCAGTATATATTATCCATTTTATGTATGATGGCATTAAAAAGAAGGTTCATGCTTAATAGGATGTGCAAGGTACAAAACTAATTTTCTCAGGCGATCAATGGATACTGGTGCTTAAATGCAGTCCGACCACTCCTATTATGATAAGTGCAAGGAACATTATTCTTATAATTGGCATTGGTTCGTTGAAACCTACAAACCCAATAAGTGATATCAGCGCCACCCCAAGACCAGCCCATATAGCATAGGCAACACTTACATCGATCTTTTTCAGGGCGATGGTAAAAGACACGAAGCTGATACCATAGAACACAAATATCAATATCGACGGTAATGTTTTTGTAAAACCTTCAGACAGTTTCATGCACGTGGTCCCGCATATCTCAAAAAGTATTGCAGTTGCAAGGTATAGATAGCTCATATTCCTCC